>JAJXVM010000115.1:9644-10204 GCA_021782135.1 Myxococcales bacterium
CTACCCGGCCATGGCCTGGCTCGCGGCTTCCCCGAGCTTCGCGCGGCTGCTGGCGGTCGAGCTCTGGCTGTCCTTCCTGTACGCCAGCTACAACGGCGCGATGGTGATCCACCTCGCCGAGATCATGCCGGCCGAGGTGCGGACCGCGGGCTTCGCGCTCGCCTACAGCCTGGCGACCGCGGTCTTCGGGGGCTTCACGCCCGCCATCGTCACCGGGCTCATCCACCTCACCGGCGATCGGGCCATGCCGGGCGCCTGGGTGTCCCTCGCCGCCGCGCTGGGGCTCGCGGCCGCCTGGCCGGGCCGGCGCCCCGGTCGCGCCGCCCAGGTCTCGGCGTAGCGAGCCGGCCGGGCGCCACCAGCCGGGGTTGACTCCGGCCCGCGCATCGCTTACAAGCTGGATGATCCAATGTTGGAGTATTCGTTCCATCGACGATGGCCCGGCCGGGCGGCCGGGGCCCTGCTCCTGCTCTTCGCCTGCGCGGCGGTCGAGGGCTGCGCCGGCACCGGCGAGGCCCGCCGCGATGCGGCCCCGCGCGACCCGGGCGCGCTCGCGGCCG
>JAJXVM010000116.1 GCA_021782135.1 Myxococcales bacterium
GACCGGGGGCCGCGGCCGCGGGCTCGCCCCCCGTGCCCCCGCGGGATAAGCTGCGGTCGCTCCGATGAACGCCCGCCGCGCCCGCCCGATCGCCCTCGCCGCCGTCCTCTGCCTCGCGCTGGCGGCGCGCGCGGAGGAGCCGGAGCCGCCGCCCCTGCCGCCGCCCGGGACGGTCCTGCCGCCGGTCGGACCGGGGGAGGACCCGCTCGAGATCCTCTGGTCGCACCGGCTCAACTTCGCGGCCGGGGGCGCCCCGCTCGTCACCATCCGGCTCATGGAGGGCCAGGAGCGAGTGGAGTTCCGCCCCCGCGCCGCGGCCCGGCTGGCGGTGCGCGGCGGCGCTCCCCTGGTGCTCGCGGCGGGGCGGCGCTTCGAGGTGCGGCTGCTCGACGCCCTCCCGGCGGCGGTGGTGCACCACCCGGTGCTCGCCGAGGAGCCACTGGGCGACCGGGCCGCGCTGGACCGGGCGCGCGCCGCCTGGGAGGCGCGGGGCGTGAAGGTCCGGGAGCGGGTGGTGGGCGCGGTGTTCGGGATCCTGGGCCGCGTGGTGGACAACCGGCGCGCGGTCCTGCTCGCCGAGGGGGACGGGAGCGAGGCCTGGGCGCGCGCCTTCGCCGAGCGGGTGGCCGCCGAGTCCGGCACCCGCCCGGCGGTGCTCGACGAGCTGGTGCGGCGCCCCAGCGGGACCCTCGAGATCCTGGACGAGGCCGGGCAGCGGCTCGCGCTCGCCGACCAGCTCGTGCAGCTGGAGGTGGACGGCGACCGCGGCTTCCTGCTCTCCGCCGTCGAGCACGACCGCGGGAGTCGCGCGGAGGGGCGCGAGGACCGCGCCTACCGCGGCCGGCTCTTCGTCACCGTGGACGCCTCGGGCAAGCTCGCGGCCGTGCACGGGGTGGCGCTCGAGGAGCTGCTGCGAGGGCTCGTCCCATCGGAGATGCCGGCGGGCTCGCCGCTGGAGGCGCTCAAGGCCCAGGCGGTGACGGCCCGCTCCAACGTGCTCGCGCAGCTCGGGACCCGCCACCTCACCGACCCGTGGGTTCTCTGCAGCGAGGTGCACTGCCAGGCCTACCGGGGCGAGTCGGCGCAGACGGCGCGCACCGATCAGGCGGTGCGCCTCACGCAGGGCGAGGCCCTCTTCGGACGGGACGACCACGCGCTGGTGGACGCCGTGTACTCGGCGGTGTGCGGCGGACACGGCGAGGACAACGACGCGGTCTGGCCGGTGCGGCCGAGCGCCAGCTTGCGCGGGCGCCCGGACCTCCCCGGCAAGGCGTGGACCGGAGATCTGCGCGACGACGCCGGCCTGCGCGAGTTCCTGGACCACGCGCCGCGGGGCTGGTGCGCCCGCGCCAGGGCAGCCCCGGCCAGGCGGTACCGCTGGGAGCGCCGCTTCACGCGGCCGGAGCTCGATCGGCTCGTGGCGAAGCTCGGCGTCGGGCCGGTGCGGGCGCTGCGGGTGACCGGGCGCGGCGTCTCCGGCCGGGCCCTGGCGCTTCGCGTCCGGGGGGAATCCGGCGAGGTCGAGGTGCACGGCGAGCTCGCCATCCGCCGCCTGTTGGGGAACCTCTCCAGCGCCATGTTCACGGTCGAGTGGAGCGGGGGCGAGTGGGTCTTCCGGGGCGGCGGCTGGGGGCACGGCGCCGGGATGTGCCAATGGGGCGCGGTGGGGCGCGCCGAAGCGGGGCAGGGCTACCGGGAGATCCTGCGCGCCTACTACTCGGGCGCCGAGGTCGCGCGGATCTACTGATCGCGCCGCCCGGGCGCGGGGCGGTCCCCACCCAGGGCGAGCGGCCGCTCCCGGCGGCGGTGGCGAAGCGAGAGCGCCAGCGCGGCGGCGGTGAGCAGCGCCAGCACCCCGACCAGCGCCTCCACGAGCGCGATCCGGCGGAGCAGCAGGGCGTCCCCGCCGCCCAGGCCGGGCGCGGCTCGCCGCGCCTCCGCGGCGCGCCAGAGCAGGAAGGCGCCCCCGGTCACGAGGAGGATCACCCGGAGGACCACGCGCGGCGGGGACATCCGCATGCGGGGCTTATCGCACGCGCCCCGGGCTGGCGCCAGCGCCCCGCGCGGCGGCCGGGCGGCCGAGCGCGGAGCGCCTGCCTGCTCGCCTTCCGTGGGCGGGAGCACTTGAACGGGCCGGTGCCAGCTGGATCGGGAGAACGCACTTTCGCCCTGTCGGAAACTCCTTGGACGCGGGTGGGAACGGAGATGGGCTCGATGGATACGGAGTGCACCGTCCTGGTCATCGACGACGACGACGCGGCGCGCGGCGCCCTCTGCGAGTACCTGGGGCTCGCCGGGTACCGCACCCGCGTGGCGGGGAGCGGCGCCGAGGCCATGGAGGCGCTGCAGTCGTGCGGCGACGTGGGCGCGGTGCTGCTCGACCTGGTGATGCCCGGCCTCGACGGCTTCGAGGTGCTCCGCCGTTACCGGGAGCAGGGGGGCCGCGCGCCGGTGGTGGTGCTCTCGGCGCTCTCCGACGCCGAGGACGTGGTCAAGGCCATGAAGTTCGGCGCGACCGACTACCTGCCCAAGCCGTTCGACGTGAACGAGCTCGACCTGGTGCTGCGACGGGCGCTGCAGGGGAGGTCCGGGACGAGCCGCGCGGCGCCCGCGGCCGGGGTCGCGCCGGCCGAGGCCGACGGCGGGCTCGGGCACGTCTCGGTCTCCGCCGCCATGGAGCGGGTCTGGGGGCTGGTGCAGCGGGTGGCCGACACCGACGTCCCGGTGCTGCTGGTCGGCGAGAGCGGCGTGGGCAAGGACGTGGTCGCCCGCCGCATCCACGCCTCCAGCCACCGAGCGGGCCGAACCTTCGTGAAGATCAACTGCGCGGCGCTGCCCGCCGAGCTCCTCGAGAGCGAGCTGTTCGGGCACGAGAAGGGCGCCTTCACCGGCGCGCACGCCGAGAAGCCTGGCAAGTTCGAGCTGGCGCACCAGGGCACCATCTTCCTCGACGAGATCGGCGAGATGGACCCGCGGCTGCAGGCGAAGCTGCTGCAGGTGCTGCAGGACGAGGAGTACTACCGGGTCGGCGGCAAGCGGCCCATCCGCGTGGACGCGCGCGTGGTGGTCGCGACGAACCGCGACCTGGAGGCGGCCATCGAGGCGGGCGCCTTCCGCGAGGACCTGTTCTACCGGCTCAACGTGGTCACCATCCGCGTGCCCCCGCTGCGCGAGCGCAAGGAGGACGTCGCCCCGCTGGTGCGGCACTTCGTCGAGAAGTACCGCCGGCGCTACCAGGGCGGCCTGCAGGAGGTCCCGCCGGAGGTGATGGAGCGCTTCCAGGCGCACGACTGGCCCGGGAACGTCCGCGAGCTGGAGAACCTGGTGCGCCGCCTGGTGGTGCTGAAGGATCCGGGCATGGTGCTCGGCGAGCTCGGGCCTCCGCGGCCGCCGGCGAACCTGGTCGAGCCCGCGCGCAACGGGGTCCGGCGCGAGCCGCGCCCGCCGCCGGAGGAGGTCCCGCTCAAGGAGGTGGGCCGCCGGGCCGCCCGGCTGGCGGAGCGCGAGGCCATCCTGCGCGCGCTGATGCGCACCGGCTGGAACAAGCGGCGCGCCGCCCAGCGGCTCCAGATCAGCTACAAGGCGCTGCTCTACAAGATCAAGGACTGCGAGATCGTCGACCCGCGCGCCGCCGCCTCGCTCGACGAGGACCAGCTCGAGCCGCTCCAGTGAGCCGCGCGCTCGCGCGGGCTCAGCGCGCCGCGCGATCGCCGGCGGGATCGAGCGGCTCCGCGGCCGCGGCGTGAGTTGCCTTCCCCGCGCTCGCCGGCACCTCGCCGCGCCCGCTCACCAGCAGCAACGTGATCCCGAGGGCCAGCAGCACCATCGGCTCGACCCAGGGTGCTCGGAAGATGTGGCAGATCACGCTCCCCAGCGCGAAGAGTCCGCCCGTCCACGCCGTCGCTCGCATCATCCCGAGATCCCCGTGCCGCCGTTCGTGAACGTCCACCCCGTCCCCTGAAAGCTGAGCCCACCCCGATCTCCGCGCAACGGCCGCGCCGCTGGGCCGGATGGGGAAAAGTGGTCGCCTCGAACGGAACGGCGCTTCCGCGGGGAACGCGCGGACGCCCTGGGGCCGGCGCTCCTGGCGGGCGCTCACCGAGGCCGGGATCCTTGAAGCGCGCACCCAGCGACCCGCGCGCCGCGCGCCGTGGCACGCGGCGTGCTCCAGTCCCGCGCAGCCGGACAGCGACGGATGCCCCCGTCGAGCACGGAGGATCAACCGATGCGGAGACAAGGCCTGTTCCTCTGGGCGCTCCTCGCGAGCGCCGGCTGCGCCACCTCGCGGCAGGGGGAGATGGCCGCGGCCCGCCCCGAGCCCGAGTACCGGATCGGGCGCGAGGACGTGCTCGAGATCGTCGTGTACCACGAGCCGGAGCTCAGCCGGGTGATGCCGGTCCGGCCCGACGGCAAGATCTCGCTGCCGCTGGCCGGCGAGGTGGAGGCGGCGGGGAAGACGGCGCCGGAGCTGAAGGCGGAGCTGTCCCGCGCGCTCGCGCCCTACGTCCGGGACGCCGAGGTCTCGGTCCTGGTGCACGAGATCAACGGGCCCAAGTTCTTCGTGATGGGCGAGGTCGCCCACCCGGGCGGGTTCCCGCTGCGCGGCGCGACCTCGGTGGTGCAGGCCATCGCCCTCGCCGGGGGGACCGGTGAGTTCGCCGGCAACGACGTCGTCTGGCTGCGCCTGAAGACCTCCGGGCAGGGGGTGGAGAAGGTGAAGCTGTCCTACCGCGAGCTGATGCGCGGCGAGGCGCCCGGCTCGCTCTGGCTCTCCCCCGGCGACGTCATCTACATCCCGTGACCCGCGAGCTTCCCGGAGATGGAGGGGTTCCGTTTGAGCGCGAGGCGGACGACGGGGGGCTGGGTGCGCCCCGGAGCGGTGCTGGCCGCCGCCTGTCTCGCGGCGAGCGCCGGGCCGGCGCGGGCCGCCACCATCACCGAGCCGTTCGCCCGCCTCGAGCTGGAGGGCGGCTATGACTCGAACCCCTACCTCGACGGGCGCGGCGGCGATCGCATGGGGCGGGTCTCGCCCGACATCGGGGTGGTCGTGAAGGACCACCTGTACCGACTGGAGGCCGGCTACGGCGCGGACTTCCTCCTCTACCCGTCGCTGGTGAGCCACGCGGTGGTGAACCAGCGCGCCGACCTGAAGCTCAAGTGGCGGCCCGCCCGCCGCTGGGAGGCGAAGCTCGACGCGCGCGGGACCTACACCTACGACCCGGTCGGCCTGGCGCAGGAGGGCATCATCCCCATCGCCGGCGTCGGCCAGGCGCTGCTGGTCCACGCGGACGCCCGGGTCTCCTGGATGGCCGAGCAGAACTTCCGGCTCGCGGCGACCATGAGCGAGCGGGCGGTCCAGTTCCAGGGAGGCCCGGGCGCCATCGCCCACGTGCCCGGGCTGGAGACCGCCTGGATCCTCTCCGCCCAGGACGAGGTCGCGGCCGCGTACCGGCTCGAGGTGTTCCGCTCCCTCGGCGGCGTGGCCTACCAGGGGTCGGTGGCGCCGGAGGTGCGCGCGATCTGGCGCCGGAAGATCGACCGCCGCTACTCCCTCGAGCTCCAGGCCGGGCCGGCGCTCTGGATGGGGCCGAGCTCCACCTCGGTCGTGCCGGAGGGCGCCGCCACCTTGCTCTACGCCCACCGCGTGGTGGACCTGCGGCTGACGGCCACGCACGAGCTCGCGCTGGGAGCGCTCGCCCGCCCCGGGCTGTACGACTCGCTCGAGAGCGGCGTGGTCTGGCGCGCCGGCCGCTCCTGGCGGCTCACGGCCGACGGCGGCTTCTGGCGGGGCGGGTCGCTGCCGTCGGGGGACAACGCCGAGAACGGCTACATGGTGGGCGGCGAGCTCGCGTACCTGCTCGCCGGCGGCGCCTACGTCGGCGTCGCCGCCAGCCGGTTCGCCCGGCTGGACGACACGCCAGGGAACTCGCGCGACCTGTTCGGCCTGCGCGTCGGCTGGGAAGTGAAGCCGCGATGACACGAGAGGGAGACATGGAACGCACCTACACGGTCCAAGAGCTGCTCGCCGCGCTGAAGCGGCGCCGGTGGCTCGCCCTGGCGGTCGGCGCCGCGGCGTTCGCCGTCGCGGCGACGGTCGTCCTCCTGCTGCCGTCGGAGTACCGCTCCGAGTCGATGGTGCAGGTCGAGCCGCACCGGCTCGCGCCGGAGTACTTCCCGGCCAACCCCGTGATCGGCTTCGACGACCGGATGCGCACCCTCAAGCACGGGATCCTGGCCCGCCCGGTGCTGGAGCGTGTCATCCGCGAGACCAACTTCTACCCGAAGCTCGCCGACGACATGGACGAGGCGGTGGCGCGGCTCCGCAAGCACGTCGAGGTGCGGCTCGAGGGGGAGGTCCCCGCCGGGCCGCCGGCCCTGCTCTTCGTGGTGGAGGTGCGCGGGCGCGACCGCGACAAGGTGGCGAAGGCCGCGGCGCTGCTCCCCCGCTACTACGCCGAGATGACCTTCCAGGTGCTCGCGGACCAGTCCCGCTCGCTGCACCGGACCCTGGAGCAGCAGGCCGGCGAGATGGCGCGCCAGCTCACCGCGCAGGAGGCGAAGCTGCTGGCGTTCAAGGCGGCGCACGCCGCGGAGCTGCCGGAGTCGAACGAGGCCAACATGCGCGCCGCGGCCAGGACCGAGTCGCAGATCGAGCAGCGGCTCGCGAACCTCGCCGACGCGCAGCGCCGCCGGCTGGCGGTGCTGGCGTCCATCCCCGAGGCCGAGAGCGACACCGGCCGGGCGCAGATCGCGGCCGAGGACGTGCGCCGCAAGCTGGAGACCTCGCGCGCGTCCTACGGCGAGCAGAACCCGGAGGTCCGCCGGCTCGAGCGCCAGTACCAGGAGGCCCGGCAGCGGGGCGACCAGGAGGTCGGCCGGTACCACAGGGACCGGGTCGAGGCGCAGATCGCGCGGATCGAGGGCGAGATCGTCGAGAACCGGGCGGCCCTGGAGCAGCTGCGGATCGAGCAGGCCCGGTTCCAGGCGCGGCTCGACGTGGCGCCGCGCTGGGGCGCCGAGCTCGCGAACCTCTCGCGCGACTACGACGCGCTCAAGGCCAAGTACACCACCACCGTCGGCAAGGCGGCCGACGCCGACGCCGCCCAGAACCTGCTGCAGGCCGACGGCATGTCGAGCCTCTTCCGCATGATCCAGCCGGCCGTCTCGCCCGAGCGCCCGGCCGGACCCGCCCGGCTCATTTTGCTGCTGCTGGCGCTGTTCGGCTCGACGGCGCTGGGGCTCGTGGCCGCGGGCGCGGCGGAGCTCCTCGACAGCTCGGTCCGCGGCCCGGAGGACGCCGGGGCGCTCGGAGTCCCGGTCCTCGCCTCGATCCCGCGCATCGGCCCGCGAAAGTCCGCCTGACGTCACCCGGAGCACGCATCAGAAAGGAATGACCACATGTCCGTTCCCGCCGAGACCCTGGGGGTGTCCCCCGCCGTCCAGCCTGCTTCCGTCGGTGGCCTGGCGACCCTGGCCCCTCGCGACTCCGCCGCGGCCGAGCAGTACCGGGTGCTGCAGCAGCGCCTGGAGCGGCTCGCCGCCCGCCGCCCCATGCGCGTCATCGCCGTGACCTCCAGCACCCGCGGGGAAGGGCGCAGCACCACCGCGCTCAACCTGGCCCTCACCGCGGCCGAGGACGGGCGCGAGGTGGCCCTGGTCGAGTGCGACGTGCGCAAGCCGTGCCTGGCCCAGCGGCTGGACCTCGCCCCGCGCGCCGGGCTCGCCGAGGTGGCGCTCGGGAACGCCGAGCTCTCCCAGGCGCTCTGCCGCCTCGGCCGGCTCTCGGTGCTCTGCGCCGGCGACGTGAAGGACCCCGCGGCGGTGCTGCGGAGCCCGCGCCTGCCGGGCGTCATCGACGAGCTGCGTGCCGGCTTCGGGCTGGTGGTCCTGGACGCTCCCCCGGCGCTGGCGTTCGCGGACGCGGAGCGGCTGGCGTCGGCCGCCGACGGGGCGCTGCTGGTGGTGCGGGCCCAGCAGACCCCGCGGGAGGTGGTGCGCCTCGCGCTCGAGACGCTGGGCGACAGCGCCGTCGGCATCGTCCTGAACCAGGTGGACGCCGGGACGCTGGTGCACGGCAAGTACCTCTACGCCGACCCGACCGCCGCCTGAGGCTTCGGGCGGCGCGCGGGGCGGCGGGCAGGGCGCGGGCGGCGAGGGGCCGCCCCGCGGCGGGGGAGGGGGAGGGGGATGGGAGGGCAGCGTGGTCCGGGTCTTCAACCACTGGATGTCCCCGCGCAAGGCGGCGTTCTTCGTCGCCGAGGAGACGGTGCTCGTGCTGGCGCTCCTCGCCGGGGCCGCGCTCGGCCCGGTCGCCGCGCCGCACCCGGTGGAGTCGCACCCGGACGTCGCCCCCGCCCTGCTCGGCGCCGCGCTGGCGGCGCTCGCCTTCGCCGGCTCGCTCTACTTCGGAGACCTCTACGACCTGCACGTCGCCGCCAAGGACCGGGCCGAGGGGCGGCGGCTGCTGCGCGCGCTCGGCGCGGCGGTGGCGGCGCTGGCGGCCGCTTACCTCGTCCTCCCCCACCTCCTCCCCATGGGGTGGCTGCCCCGCGGCTCGCTCACCCTCGCCGCCGCCGGCGGCGCGCTGGCCGTGCTGGCGGTGCGCGCCGCCATGCCGGCGGTGGTGGGCCCGCCCATCCGCATCCTGCTGCTCGGCGCCGGCGAGCGGGCGCGCCGGCTCGCCCGCGCCATCGAGGAGGAGGCCGACCAGCTCTTCGAGGTGGTCGGGTTCGTGGCGGCTGGCCCGGGCGAGGGGCCGACCTCCCCGCTGGTCTTCATCGGGCCGCTGTCGCCGGTGATCGCCCGCACCCGCGCCCAGGTCGTGGTGGTGGCGGTGGAGGACCGGCGGGTCGGGCTGCCGGTGAACGAGCTCCTCGCCTGCCGGACGCGCGGGGTGCAGGTGACGAACGACGTCAGCTTCGCCGAGGCCACCTTGAAGCGGATCCCGCTCGAGCTGGTGCGGCCGTCGGCGCTCATCTTCGACGAGGGGTTCCGGGTGAGCCGCGTGAAGCGCGCGGTGAAGCGCGCCCTCGACCTCGCCGCCGCGAGCGCGCTGCTGCTGCTGTCCGCCCCGGCCATGCTCGCCACCGGGGTCGCCATCTGGCTCTGCGACGGCCGGCCGGTCCTCTACTCGCAGGAGCGCACCGGCGCCATGGGGCGCACCTACCGGATCTGGAAGTTCCGGACCATGCGCCGCGACGCCGAGCGGATGGGGGCGGCCTGGGCCACCGACCGCGATCCGCGCGTGCTCTCGATCGGGAGGTTCCTGCGCCGGAGCCGCCTCGACGAGCTGCCCCAGCTCTGGAACGTGCTCCGGGGCGAGATGAGCCTGGTGGGCCCGCGCCCGGAGCGGCCGGTGTTCCTGGCGGAGCTGAAGCAGCACTATCCGCTGTTCGCGATGCGCGAGCTGGTCAAGCCGGGGCTCACCGGCTGGGCGCAGCTCCGCTACGGCTACGGCTCGAGCATCGCCGAGATGGGCCGCAAGCTCGAGTACGACCTCTACTACATCAAGAACACCTCGCTCTTCCTCGACCTGGTCTGCATCTTCCACACCGCGAGGACGGTGCTCTCGGGGAGGGGCGCCCGGTGAGCGCGCCCGCCCTCCCCGTGGCGCCGCTCCCCGAGGCGGGGCCGCGCGGCCTCGCCGGCCCGGCCACCTACGCCACCGAGCACCTGCGCGGGCGGGCGGCGTTCGACGGCCTCGCCGCCGAGTGGAACGCGCTCCTCGCCCGCGGCCCGTGCGACCTGCCCTTCGTCCGGCACGAGTGGCTCTCGGCCTGGCTCGACGCCTTCGCTCCCGGGGCCTCGCCGCTGGTGGTGACGGCGCGCGACGGCAGCGGGCGGCTGGTGGGCGCCGCGCCCTTCCTGCGGGAGCGGCGGCTCGGGGTGCGGCGCCTGGTCGCGCCGGCGAACGACCACTCCTGCCGCTTCGAGTGGGCGCTCGGCGAGGACCCGGTCGGCGCCGCGGCGGCGCTCTGGCACCACCTGCGGACCCGCCTGCGCTGGGACGTGCTGCTGCTGCGCGACCTCGACCGCGCCGGGCCCACCGCCTCGCTGCTGCCCGCCCTGGCCGCGGCGGACGGCCACCTCACCGGCCGCTGGGAGTCGATGCGCAGCGCCGGGCTGGCGCTGGGCGGCACGGCGGTGGAGCAGAGCCTGACCGCCAAGTTCCGCGCCAACC
>JAJXVM010000117.1 GCA_021782135.1 Myxococcales bacterium
GGAGCCCGGGGCCGGGCCCAAGGTCGGGGAGCCCGCGGCGAGCTAGCCCGCGGAGCGCGGGAGACGGCCGCCTGGCCAGGCGCCGGCGGGCGGCCGGACCGACGCGGTCAGCCCGCGTTCGAGAGCAGCTTGTACAGCGGCGCGAGGTCGCGGAAGGTGCCGAGCACGTCTCCCACCGAGAGGCTGCGGGCCTCCTCCACCGGCCAGATCATCCCCACGTCGATGCCGCCGCTCGGTGAGCCGGGCGCGAGCTCCGCGGCCAGCTCCTGCCAGAACGCGGGGGAGTTCGCCGGCGCGAGCTCCGGCGCCTCCTCGTGGTCCCAGCCCATGAACGGGCGCAGGCGGCGGAAGGGCTTTCCCTTGCGCGCCAGGTTCCCCGCCTCCCGCTGGAGCGCCTCCCGCATCGCGGCGCTCCGGTCGGCGCCGATCTTCACCACCACCCGGGCGTGGAGGAGCTCGCGGGTCACCACCATGGCGAGGAACGGATCGGCGCGGTAGGCCTTGTCGCTCCGGCTGAAGGCCACGAAGGCCTGCTCGGGCGCGGCGCCGCGCCGGCGCTCCAGCTTGCCGAGGTGGGGGAAGAGGTCGTCCCCGGTGACGCGCGAGAGGCCGCCGGCGAGGTGCTCGCCGAGGAGCTGCAGCTTGGGGAAGAGCACCCGCTCGACCGACGCGGACCGCGCCTCGGGATCGTCGATCTCGAAGAGGGCGAAGTCGTCTGGACCGATGCCGAGCCCTGCCATTCAAGGCCTCCGCTGGCGCGTATCCGGGCGATAGTAGCACGCCGATTGACTCGCCCCAATCGGCGTGCCAAGTTCGCCGGCCCATGCAGAAGGCGCAGCGCCTCCTCGACCTCGCCGCCCTGCTCCTGCGCGCCGCCGAGCCGGTCTCCTGGCGCGAGATCCAGGAACAATTCCCGGAGGATTACGGCGGATCCGAGGAGGCCGCGATCCGCAAGTTCGAGCGGGACAAGGCCGAGCTGCTGGAGCTCGGGATCCCGGTGCGCTGGCTGCAGGGCGACGAGGACCTGCCGGCCGGATACCTCATCGACAAGGACGACTTCTACCTCCCCGATCTGAAGCTCCCGCCGGAGGACCTCGCGCTGCTCTATCTCTCCGGCTCCGCGGCGCTCGCCGGCGGCGACTTCCCGTACGCCCGCGACCTCGCCCACGCGCTCGAGAAGCTCTCCTTCGCGGCCCGCGGCCCGGGGGCCTCCGAGGCGGCGGGCCAGGCGGCGCGCACGCTCTCCGCCGGGGACGGCCCGGGGCGGGGAGAGGTCCCGTCGATGCTGGAGGAGCTCTCGCGCGCCATCGCCGCGCAGAAGCGCGTGCACCTCGTCTACGCCGGCGCGGAGCGGAGCGAGACCACCGAGCGCGACGTGGATCCCTACGGCCTGTACCAGGCCGGCGGGGCCTGGTTCCTCTGCGGCCACTGCCACCTCCGCGGCGCCGTGCGCACCTTCCACCTGGCCCGGATCCGTTCGCTCGAGGTGAACCGGGCGCAGCCCCGCAGCCGCGACTTCCAGGTCCCGCCCGACTTTTCGGTGGCCGACCTCGCCACCCGCGAGGCCTGGGAGTACGCCGTGCATCCGCCGGAGCGGGCGCGGGTGCGGCTCGATGGGCCGGTCTCGGCCGAGGACCGGGCCTCCTTCGGGCCTCGCGCCGAGCTGCGCGAGGAGCCCGGGGGGGCGACGGTGGAGCTGACCGTGACCAACGGCGAGGCGCTCCTGCGGCACGTGCTGGCGCTCGGGGATCGGGCCGAGCTGCTCGCCCCGGTCCGGCTGCGCCGGCGGGCCGGCACCATCCTCTCGGAGCTGGCGCGGAGGGTCCGGTGAGCGCCGAGCCGCCACGCAAGGACGACGCGCGAGAGCGGCTGCGCCGGGTGCTGTTCCTCGTGCCCTACGCCGTGCGCCACCCGGGCCTCGCCGTGCGCGAGCTGGCGGAGCGCTGCGGCGCCACCGAGGCGCAGCTCCTCGAGGATCTCGACTTCCTGCTCACCGTGGGCTGCCCGCCCTTCGCCCCCGACGACTTCCTCGACCTCTACGTCGAGCGCGACCGGGTGTACGTGGCGCTGCACCAGAGCTTCACCCGGCCGCCCCGCTTCACCGAGAGCGAGGCGGCGGCGCTGGCCGCGGCGGTGAAGGCGCTCGGCGGGGAGGGGCGGGATCGGGTCCTCGAGGCGCTGCGCCAGGCGGTCCCCCGCGAGCGGCGCAAGGCCTACGACGAGCTGGCGCGGCGCATCTACGCCGGCTCGCCGCCCGCCCGCGGCTCGGTGATGGACCGGCTCTCGCGCGCCATCGCCGGCCGGCGGGCGGTGCGGCTCCGCCACTTCAGCGCCGCGCGGGCCGAGGAGCGGGAGCGGGTGGTGCGCCCGTACACGCTCGCCCGCCGCTTCGGCCACTGGTACCTCTTCGGCCACGATCAGGACCGCGATCGCGAGCTGCCCTTCCGCCTCGACCGCATCCGCGACTGCGCCGTCCTCGACGAGACCTTCGAGCCCCCGCCCCCGGCGGCGCTCGCCCGGGCGCGCCTCTTCTCCGAGCCGCACGGCCACGCCATCCGGCTGCGCCTCTCCCGGGTGGCGGCCGCCTGGGCGCTGGCGCGCCCCGCGCGGCTGCGGGTGGTGGAGCGCGGCGCGGACGGCGCGGTGGTGGTGGAGGTGGAGGGGGCGGACGCCGAGTGGGTCACCCGCTTCGCCCTGTCGTTCGGCGGAGAGGCGGAGGTGCTCTCGCCCCCCGAGGCGCGGCGCCACTTCGAGGAGGCGGTGCAGCGCGCGCTGACGCGCTACCAGCCCGCCCCGGCCGGCGCGCCCGCGCCCCGGGGCCGCGGCGCCGGAACGCGGCGCCGCCGCCGAGCGCGGCCGGCGTCGCGGCTCACCGCTTGACGCCGCTGCGCTCGAACACCAGCTCGGCGACGGCCGCGAGGTCCATCTCGCCGCGCCCGCTGGCGACGGCCTCCGCGAAGAGCTGGCGGACCGCCTGGTTCACCGGGAGCTTCGCCCCCTGCTCGGCGGCGGCCTCCTGCGCCAGCCGCTGGTCCTTCTCGGCCAGGGCCAGCCCGAAGCGGGGCGCGAAGTCCCGCCGCACGATCTGCTCGCCCTTCACCAGGTAGAGGGGCGAGTGGAAGCCGGAGGCCTGGATGGTGTCGACGATCGTCGAGAGCTCGAGCCCGCCCGAGGCCCCGAGCGCGAGCGCCTCGGCGAAGCCGGAGATCATCGCGCCCCCGAGCGAGTTCACCACCAGCTTCATGAGCGCCGCGTCCGCCGGGCTCTCGAGCTCGACGAGCCGGGCCGAGACGGCGTGGAGCGCGGGGCGCGCCCGCTCGCGGGCCGGGGCCGGGCCGCCGCAGACCACCACCAGCTGCGCCTGCTCCGCCGCGCCCTTCGACCCGAGCAGCGGCGCCGCCAGGAAGCTCGCCCCGCGGCTCAGCACCCGCTCCTCGATCGAGCGCGCCTCCCGCGTGCCGGCGGTGGAGGTGTCCACGAGGACGTCGCCGTCCTTCAGCCCGGCGAGTATCCCGTCGGGGCCCTCCAGCACCGCCTCGAGCGCGCGCTCGTCCGACAGGCAGGTGAAGACCAGCTCCTGCCCGGTGGCCGCGTCGCGGGGGGTCGCGGCGATGCGCGCGCCCTTCTTCGCGAGCACCTGCGAGCGCTCGGCGCTGCGGTTCCAGACGGTCAGGGCGTGCCCGGCGCGGCGCAGGTTGTTCGCGAGCGGGAGCCCCATCGTGCCGAGGCCGACGAAGCCGATCTTCAAGGGGGTCATTGGGCAGTTGTAGCGCACTGGTCCGGGCCGAAAAGCCCTCTCCCGGGGCGCCGAGGCCCCACCCCGTCCGGTGCGAAGAAGGCTGGTGCGGCCGAGGGGACCGTGACACGCTCCCCGGCTGCCCGGTCCCGGTGCCCGGCACGCTGGAGGCAGCGCGATGGAACGTTACGACGCGGTGGTGGTGGGAGGTGGGGTGAGCGGCGCGAGCTTCGCCTGGCACTGCGCCCGGGCGGGCCGGAGCGTGCTGCTGCTCGAGCGCGAGGCTCGGCTGGGTGGCTGCCTCCACTCGCTGAGGACCGCGTCCGGGTACTGGCTCGAGCTGGGCGCGCACACCTGCTACAACTCCTACGGAGGGTTCATCGAGCTGCTCGAGGGGCTGGCGCTGAAGGACCACCTGCTCCCGCGCGCCAAGGTCCCGTTCGCGCTGCTCAAGGACGGCGGCCTGCACCCGCTCACGCCCGGGGGGGTGCTGAAGCTGCTCGACCTCTGGGAGCTGGCCCGCTCGCTGCCCGCCGCCTTCACCGCGAAGAAGGACGGGCAGACGATGTACGGCTACTACGCGCGGCTCTTCGGCCGGAAGAACTACGACCGCGTGCTCGGGCCGCTCTTCTCGGCGGTGCCCTCGCAGAGCGCCGATCCCATCCCGGCCGAGATGCTCTTCAAGAAGCGGGCGCGCCGCAAGGACGTGCTCCGCAGCTTCACCCTCGACGGCGGCCTGCAGACGGTGGTCGAGGCGGTGGGCAGGGCGCCCGGGATCTCCGTCGCGGCGGGCGCCCCGGCGCGCGACGTCGAGCGGACGGCGAGCGGCTTCGCGGTGGTCACCGAGGACGGGAGGCGCTTCGAGTCCGCGGTGCTGGCGGTGGCCACCCCGCCCTCCACCGCCTCGGCGCTGCTGCGCGAGGCCGAGCCGGAGCTCGCGACGCGCCTCGCCGGCGTGAAGGTCTCGGCCATCGAGACCGTGGCGGTGGTGGTGGAGGCGGCCCGGCTGAAGCTCCCGCCGGTGGCGGGCATCGTGCCCATCGACGACCTCTTCTTCTCGGCGGTCACGCGCGACACCGTCCCCGACCCGCGCCTGCGCGGCTTCGCGTTCCACTTCCGGCCCGAGGGGCTGCCGCTCGAGCGCAAGCTGGCGCGGATCTCCGAGGTGCTGGGGGTCGGGCGCGAGGACCTGCGCGAGGTGGTCGAGGCGAAGGCGATCATGCCCTCGCCCGTGCTGGGGCACGAGCGCGTGGTGGCCGAGCTCGATCGCCTGCTCGCGGGCGGGAAGCTGGCCCTGCTCGGCAACTACTTCGGCGGGCTCGCCATCGAGGACTGCGTCTCGCGGTCGAAGCAGGAGTTCGCGCGGGTGGCGCGGGGGTAGGGGGGGGCCGGGTGCGCCGCGGGGGACCCGCGCGCGCCGCGCCTACGCCCCCGTCCGCTCCCACCGGTGCTCCATCCGCTTGGCGGCCGCCTCCGCGGCGGCGCTGCCGAGGAGCCGGGCGACGAGGTGGAGCGCCATGTCGGTGCCGGCGGAGACGCCCGCCGAGGTGACGATCGGCCCCTGATCCACCCAGCGCGCGGTCCGGTTCCAGCGGACGTCGCCGGGGCAGGTCGAGATCACCCAGTCGAAGGCGCGGCGGTTGGTGGTCGCCTCCCGCCCGGAGAGCAGCCCGGCCACCCCGAGCAGCGCGGCGCCGGTGCAGACCGAGGCGATCACCTGCGCCTGGCCGGCCTGGCGGCGCAGGAAGCCGAGCAGCGCCGGGTTGCGCACCTCCCGGCGCGACCCCGGGCCGCCGGGCACGAGCAGCACGTCGAGCGCCGGCGCCGAGGCGAGGTCCAGGTCCGGGAGGACGCGCGGGCCGCCCCGCATCGCGACCGGCTCGAGCGACTCGGCCAGGGTCACGATCCGGAACGGCGGCGGCGCGTCCGCGCCGGCGTCCGGGGTCTCGGCGATCGCGAACGCCTCCACCGGCCCGAAGGCGTCGAGCGGCTCGAATTGCGGGTAGAGGAGCACCCCGACCGTCTTCATGCGCGTCCCCGTTCGTTGGGAGGCTGGCGACCTTCGCGGAGATTCTCTCACGGGCCCTTCAGATCGCGGCCACCGTCCGCTCCATCGCGAACATGGCCGCGATCCGCTTCGCCAGCCCCCGGCACTGCTTCTCCCGGGCGGGCGCCACGAAGATGGTGTCGTCCCCGGCGATGGTGCCGAGCACCTCGGGCAGATGCGCGAGGTCGATGGCGCGGGCGATGGCCGGGGCGCTGCCCGGGTGGGTGCGCACCACCACCAGCGCGCCGTTGGAGCTCACCCGGGCGACGAGCCCGCGCAGCGCCAGCACCTCCGAGGGCGGCTCGTCCGGCACCTCGTAGAAGCTGCCGCCGCCCGGGGCCGACACGCGCCGGGCGCCGAGGCGCGCGAGGTCGCGGGAGAGGGTGGCCTGGGTGGCGTGGATCCCGCCGCGGGCCAGGGCGAGCAGCAGCTCCTCCTGCGTGGAGATCCGCTCGGCGCGGATGAGGCGGGCGACGGCGTCTCGGCGGCGGGCGGGGGAGGTCATGGGGTCATCCGGCGGTGACGAGGGTGCCGACGCCGCGGTCGGTGAAGAGCTCGGCGATGACGGTGTGCGGCTGCCGCCCGTCGAGCACGTGGACGCGCTCCACGCCGCCGCGCAGCGCGGTGAGGATCGACTGCACCTTGATCTTCATGCCGCCGGTGACCGAGCCGGCCTCGATGCGGCGCAGCAGGTCCGGGACGGTGGTCTGGCGCACCAGCGCGCCGTCGTCGGGGGACTCGAGCACGCCCGGCTTGTCGGTGAGGTAGATGAGCTTCTTCGCGCCGAGCGCCGCCGCCACCCGCGCGGCCACGTCGTCGGCGTTGATGGAGAGGCTGCCGCCGTCCTCGCCCAGGCCGATGGGGCTGATCACCGGGATGTAGTTCGAGGCGAGCAGGAGCTGGAGGAAGTCCTTGTTCACCTCGGTGACCTCGCCCACGTGGCCCAGGTCCCGGCCGCTCTCGTGGAGGGTCTTGCGGCCGCGGATGAGCTGCCCGTCCTTCCCCGAGACGCCCACCGCGCCGGCGTCGCGCGCGTTGAGCAGCGCCACCAGCTCCTGGTTCACCTTGCCGGAGAGGACCATCTCCACCACCGGCAGGCTGGCGGCGTCGGTCACCCGGAAGCCGTCCACGAACTCGCTGCGCTCGCCCATCTGCTCGAGCGTGCGGTTGATCTCGAGGGCCCCGCCGTGGACCACCACCAGCTTGAGCCCCACCCGCTTCAGGAGCGCCACGTCCTCGGCGAAGGCGGCCTTGAGGCTCTCCTTCACCATGGCCGCCCCGCCGTACTTGATGACCGCCACCTGGCCGGCGAAGGCGGCGATGTACTTGAGCGCCTCCACCAGCAGGGTGCGCTTGAAGGCCGGCGAGTAGTTGGCGACGTGATCGTCGCGGGCCAGCGTGCCGTCCGGCCGCTGCACGATGGTGGCGGCGTAGTCGGCGTTGATCTTGACGTAGTCGTAGGAGAGGTCGCACCCCCAGCCCACCGCCCGGGCGCTCCCCTCGGCGAGCCGGACCAGCAGGTCCACCCGCGGCTCGCGCATGCGGACCTTGAGCGCGTCGGCGTCCACCTCCCGCGGGCCGGACGGACCGTAGACCTCCACCCCCTGGATGCTCACCCGGGCGCGGTGGGGATCGACGTCCCATCCCTGCGAGCCGGCGCGGGCCCCCACGGTGGAGAGGATCCGGCCCCAGTTCGGATCGGCCCCGAACATGGCGGCCTTCACCAGCGGGGAGCTGGCGACGGCGCGCGCGGCGTCGCGGGCCTCGGCCTCGGAGGGCGCGCCCTCCACCACCACCTCGAGCAGCCGCGTCGCCCCCTCGCCGTCGGCCGCCACCGCCCGGGCCAGCTCGCCGCAGAGGTCTTCGAGGGCCGCCTGCAGCACGTCGAGGTCCGCGCCCGGACCGGCGATGCGCGGGTTGCCGGCGAGCCCGTTCGCGAGCGCGTAGACGCAGTCGTTGGTGGACATGTCGCCGTCCACCGTGAGCATGTGGAAGGTGCGATCCACCGCGCGCGCCAGGGCCTCCTGCAACACCTTCGGCGTCACCGCCGCGTCGGTGACGACGAAGCAGAGGACGGTCGCGAGCTGCGGGGCGATCATCCCCGAGCCCTTGCAGACGGCGGTGAGGGTGGCCGGCTTGCCGCCCAGCACCACCTCGCGGAAGGTGAGCTTGGGGCGGGTGTCGGTGGTGAGGATGGCCTCGGCGGCGTGCGACGCGTGCTCGCCGAGCCCGGCCACCAGCGCCGGCATGGCGGCCACCACCTTGTCGGCCGGGAGCCGCTGGCCGATGACCCCGGTGGAGGCGGTGAGCACCGCGCGCTTCTGGATCCCGAGCGCCTGCGCCGCGGCGGCGCGGATGGCGGCCACGTCCTCCAGGCCGGCGGGGCCGGTGAGGGCGTTGGCGTTGCCGGAGTTGGCGACGATGGCGCGCACGCCCTCGGCCGGCACCCTGCCGCGCCCGTCGAGCACCGGCGCGGCCGCGGCCTTGTTGACCGTGAAGAGCCCGGCGGCGGCGGCCGGCACGTCCGACACCACCAGCGCGAGGTCCCGCCGCTGCGGCTTGAGCCCGCAGGGGACGCCGGCGAAGCGGAAGCCCTTGGGGATCCTCACGCTAGCCTCCCTGGAGGTCGAGCCCGAGCGCCTCGTCCCAGCCCGAGGCGGCGTTGAGCGCCTGCACCGCCTGCCCGGCGGCGCCCTTCACGAGGTTGTCGATGGCCGAGACCGCCACCGCCACGCCGGCGCGGGGGTCGGCGGTCACGCCGAGGTGGCAGCGGTTGGTGCGGGCCACGTCCGCCACCTTCACCCTGTCGGCCGGCAGGACCCGCACGAACGGCTCGCCCTGGTAGACCCCGGCGTAGGCGCGGGCCACGTCGGCCTGGGCCGCCCCCGGCGCGAGCCGGAGGGTGGCGGTGGCGAGGATGCCGCGGCGGATGGGGGCGAGCACCGGCGTGAAGGAGAGCGCCCCGCACCGGCCGGCGAAGCGGCCGACGGTGCGCTCGATCTCGGGGACGTGCTGGTGGCGTCCCAGCCGGTAGGCGCGCACGTCCTCCGACACCTCGCAGAAGCTGTAGTCCTCGGCGGCCTTCCGCCCGGCGCCGGAGACGCCGCTCAGGGCGGTCACGGCGACGCCGTCCGGCAGGCAGACGCCGGCCTTCACCAGCGGGGCCAGCGCCAGGGCGATGGCGGTCGCGTAGCAGCCCGGGTTCGAGACCAGCGTCGCCCCGGCCAGCTCGGCGCGGAAGAGCTCGGGCAGGCCGTAGGGCGCGCTCGCGAGCAGGTCCGGCCGGTCGTGGGCGAAGCCGTACCACCGCGGGTAGAGCTCGGGGTCCCCGAGCCGGAACGCGCCCGAGAGGTCCACCACCCGGACGCCGCGGGCGAGGAGCCGCGGCGCGAGGTCGAGCGAGACCTCGGCCGGCGTGGCGAGGAAGGCGACCTCCGCCTCCACCTCGGCCGCCGCCGCCTGCGGGCGGTAGCGCAGCGCCGCCGCCGGCCCGGAGAGCGGCACCCGGGCGCCGGCCTCCTCGTCGCTCCAGCGGTCGGAGAACAGGGCCTCGAGGCGGACGCGGGGGTGGCGCGAGAGGATCCGGGTCAGCTCCAGGCCGGCGTAGCCGGAGGCGCCGACCACCGCGACGGAGGTGGCATGCATCCGTGATGCATAAACATGCAACGGGGGGCGGAGTCAACCGGCCGGAGACGGCGCGCCAGAAAGGCAGAAGGCCGGTCCCTCGCGGGACCGGCCTTCTTTGTGTGCCCAGGAGAGGACTCGAACCTCCACGGCCTTGCGACCGCCAGACCCTGAATCTGGTGCGTCTACCAATTCCGCCACCTGGGCGCGCGGGGCCTCCTAACTAGTCGGGGCTCCTCGGAGTGTCAAGGAGGCGCTTGCGGCTCCGGCGCGGACCCTACCAGCGGGCCACGCAGGCGAGGGCGCCGGCCGGCCGGGAGCAGGCCTGATCCACGCCCTCGAGCCGCTGCACCATGGCGTCGGCGGAGATGGCGGCGGTGATCCGGTCGGGCACCTCGCGCCCGGAGGGGTCGATGAGCACCACCGTCGGCATGCCCACCACCGCGTACTTCTTCATGGCCGCCTCGTAGGCCGGGTCGTCGTTGGTGCCGTCCACCTTCACCCGGACGAAGCGCCTCGCCTCCCGCCGCACCCGCGGGTCGGCCCAGGCGAGCCGGTCGAGCTCCTTGCAGGCGGTGCACCAGTCGGCCCAGAAGTCGATGATCACCGGGCGCCCCTCCGCCCGGGCGCGCGCCAGGGCGGCCGGCTCGTCGTGCTCCCACGCGAAGGGGGCGCGGGCCTCGGCGGCGGC
>JAJXVM010000118.1 GCA_021782135.1 Myxococcales bacterium
TTCCCCGCGCCGGCGCGCTCGCGGCGGCGCTCGCGCTCGCGGCCCTGGGGCTCGCGCTCCACGCCCGCAACCAGGTCTGGAGCAGCCGGGTCGCGCTCTGGAGCGACGTGGTGGCGAAGTCCCCCGGCAAGGCCCGCGCCCACATGAACCTCGGCCACTCGCTGTACCAGGCCGGCCGGCTCGAGGGGGCGGTCGCCGAGTACCGGCAGGCGATGCTCCTCGACACCGACGGCACGGTCGCCTGGGACGATCTGCTGCGCAACCTGGGCGCCGCGCTCCTGGGGCTCGGGCGCGCCGAGGAGGCCATCCCGTACCTGCGCATGGGGCTCGCCACCCACCCGGACAACGACGAGCTGCTCTCGAACCTCGCCATCTGCCAGCTCGAGGTCGGGGACCTGGGGGGCGCTGAGAGCTCCGCGCGGCGGGCGCTGCGGGTGAACCCGCACCAGGGCTCGGCCCACAACACCATGGGCGAGATCCTCTACCGGCTCCACGACTACCCGGGGGCGCTGCAGGAGTTCCGCACCGGGCTCGCGCTCGACCCCGACAACGGGGCGCGCCAGTACAACGTCGCGCTGACCCTGGAGCAGTTCGGCAACCGGGAGGCGACCTGCGCCGCCTGGGCCACGGCCCTCGGGACGCCCCGGCCCGCCGCCGAGCAGGGGATGATCCAGGTCCGGATGGCGCGCCTCGGCTGCGCTGTCCCGCGTTGACGGGCCATTCCGGGGAGCCGGCCTGGGAGGGTAGTATCCGGGCGACCATGCGCCCTGCCCTCCGCTCGCTTCCGTCCGGCGCCGCCGCGCTCCTCCCGCTCCTCCTCCTCGCCGCCTGCGGCGGGAACGGCGACGGGGCCACGCCCCGCTACGCTGGCCCGGGCACGCTCGACGTGACCGTCTCCGTGGGCGGCGAGACGGATCGCTCCGGCGCCCAGCTCACCGTGGCGGGCCCCACCCCGGCGAGCGCCACCACCGACGCGACCGGCCAGAGGCAGTTCACCCGGCTCACGGCGGGCGGCTACACGGTCACCGCCAGCCTGCCCTGGACCGCCGAGCGGACCCTCTCCTCGGCGGCGACGGTGAGCGGCGGACAGACCACCCCGGTGGCCTTCTCCTTCACCCCGGTCGGCGACGTCACCGGCCAGGTCTCGCTCCAGGGGATCTCGCAGCCGTCCGGGGTGGTGATCGCGGTGGCCGGGACCCAGGTCGCCGCCACCACCGACGCCACCGGCAGCTACCGGATCTCCGGGGTGCCGGCCGGCGCCCGGACGCTCATCGCCTCGGCGCCGGGCTTCGCGAGCGCCACCGCCCAGGTGACGGTCGTCTACCGGCAGGCGGCCACCGCCCCGGCGCTCTCGCTCGCGCCCGGCGCCACCCCCGCGCTCGACCTCTCCAAGCTGCAGATCGTCCGCACGCCCGTCGGCCAGCCCGACTCGGTCAGCGGCGCGGCCGGCGCGGTGCTCGGCATGCTCCTCAGCGACCCGCTCAGCCGGCCCGCCAAGGTGAACCTGCGGAGCCCGGCCGGCACCCTGCTCGCGAGCGCGGTGCCGGCCGCCGACGGATCCCTCCCCGCGACCGCGCTCCCCGGCGACGGCACCGGCGGTCACTTCGCGCCCGGCGAGGTGCTCGCCTCGGTGGTCGATCAGTTCGGGGTGGAGAGCACGCCGGCGAGCATCGCGGCGGGCCGCGACGTCGCCGGGCCGACCGGCAACGGCGCCCTGGTCGGCTTCGCCCGGCGCGACACCACCCAGGCCGACGGCATCGCCGGGCTGACGGGCGCGTTCGCGGACGCGACGAGCGCCCTCGCGGCGGTGCGGCTCTACCTGCCCGACGGCACCTTCGTGACCTCGGCGCCGGCCGAGGCGAGCGGCGGCTTCGCCGAGGTCGCGGTGGGACAGGCGGGGGGCGGCTCACCGGCCCGGCTCCTCGTCTCCGCGGTGGACAAGTGCGGCAACGAGGGCGCGCCGGTCGAGGCGGGGGTGGGCGAGGAGCTCGCCGGCCCCGCCGTCGACGGCTCCCGCGTCTCCATCCAGCGCCGGGCGCTGGGCGCGCAGGACGGGGTCTCCGGGACCTCCGGGGCCATCCAGTTCGTCTGCTACCCCACGGCGGTCACCGTCGCGTCCGATCCGACCCTCCCGGTCTCGGCCGGGCTGGTGGCGCAGGGCGCGCCGGGGGCGAGCGACGGCAGCTTCCTCGAGCTCGCGGTGGGCACCGCGACGCAGAGCTACCCGCGCCTGTGGGTGAGCGCGACGGACAAGTGCGGGCTCTCCGCGAGCGTCGCCGCCGAGGCGCAGAACGCCGACGTGACGCCGCCGGTGGTGGACCCCACCCTCATCGCCTACGCGCTGCAGTCCGGCGGCGCGCCCACCGTGCACGGGCTCCCGGGAGCGGTGACCGATCTCCTCTCCGCGGTCCGCCAGGTGGACCTGCTCCCGCCGGCCGGCGGCGCCCCGCTCGCGAGCGTGGCCCCGGCGGGCGACGGCAGCTTCCCCGACCAGGCGGTCGGCGCGGTCGCCGGCGACCGGGTGCAGGTGGTCGCCACCGACAAGCCCGGCAACGTGGCCGCCGCCGTGCTCTCGCGCAAGGTGAGCGCCACGCTCTCCCTGGCCGGCCGCGTCCGCCAGGCGCCGCTCGCGCCGCTCAGCGCCGCCGCCTACGGCTTCGTCGCCCCCTTCGACCCGCGCTCCGCCGGGCCGGGGCTCGGGCCGGCGCTGGGCCAGGAGCTCTCGCTCGCCGACATCGGCAACGCGAGCGCGCTCGACGGCACCACCACCGCCAGCCCGGCGGCGGCGCCCTGGAGCCTCACCGGCAACGGGTGGGCGCTGGCCTCCGGCGGCGCGCGCAGCTACGTCTCCGGCGCGGTCGACTCGGCCGACCAGGCGCTGATCGTCTTCGGCGGCTGGGACGGCGTGCAGACGCTCGACGAGACCCTGGAGTTCGTGCCGCTGCTCGGCACCTGGACCCGCCTCTCGCCGGTGGGCGGCGTGAAGCCGAGCGCGCGCACGCAGGCGGCGATGGCCGACCTGGGCAACGGGACGGTGCTCCTCTTCGGCGGCGCCGACGCGACCGGCACGCCGCTCGGCGACACCTGGCTCTGGACCGGCGCCACCTCGACCTGGACCCAGCTCACGCCCGCCACCGCGCCCGGCGCCCGCTACGACGCCTCGATCGCCTTCGACGCCGCCCGGAACAAGGTGGTGCTCTTCGGCGGCAGCCAGCTCGTCGGCACGCCGCCGTACACCTCGTACGCGCCGCTCGGCGACACCTGGGAGTACGATCCTCCGACCTTGACGCTCCCCAGCGGCGTCTGGACGCAGGCGGCGCCCGTGGCCCCCAACGCGCCGTCGGCCCGCTCGGGCGCGGCCATGACCTGGGCGCAGGCGCCCTCCGCGACCACCGCTCCGAAGACGGTGCTCTTCGGCGGCGTGGACGCGAGCGGCACCTCGCAGGCCGACCTCTGGACCTGGGACGGCAGCGCCTGGACCCTCTCCACGCCCGCCACCTGCGCCGCCAGCCCGTCCTCCTGCCCCTCGGCCCGCTACGACGCGCGCCTGGCGTTCGACCCGTCCACCGTCTCGGCGGTGCTCCAAGGGGGCGAGCCCTCCGCGATTGGCAACGAGACCTGGATCCTCGACCCGGTCGCCTGGAGCTGGACGGCGGGGCCGGCGCTGCCGGGCGGCCCCCGCTCCGGCCAGGTCCTCGCCTCCTTCCCGACCACCGCGCCGGGGCTCCCTGGGCTGCTCCTCGCCGGCGGCAGCGTCCTCGACGGCCTCGGGGTCTCGAGCTTCGCGAGCGGGGTCTGGGCCGCCTCCTACGGCCCCGGCGCCGTGCCCTCGGCCCGGTCGCGCGCCCCCTTCGCCTTCGACGCCAACCTCTCGAGCCTGCTCGTGCACGGGAACGGGAGCGACCCCGCCCCGGCCGCCAGCGACACCTGGACCTTCGGCGGGGCCTGGAGCTTCGGCCAGGCCAGCAGCCCGGTCCTCGCCCGCGCCGCCCTCGCCTGGGACGGCGCCCGCGGCGTGGCGGTGCTCTACGGCTGCGGCGCCGGCGCGAGCGCGCCCTGCACCACCTGGGAGTGGGACGGGTCCGCGTTCCAGCAGAGGCCGTCGGCGCACTCCCCGACGGCGCGCGGCGGCCACGCCCTGGCCTGGGACGCGGCGCACGGCGTGACGGTCCTCTTCGGCGGAGCGGACGCGAACGGCAACCCCCTCGCCGAGACCTGGACCTGGGACGGCACCGACTGGAGCCAGCTCCAGACCACCGCCGCGCCGCCGGCGCGCTGGTACGGCGCCCTGGCCTTCGACGCGGCCCGCGGCGCGATGGTGCTCTACGGCGGCATGCCGGGCGCGGCCCTGGCGCCGCTGCAGGACACCTGGGAGCTCTCGGCGACCGGCTGGACCGAGCGGACCCCGGCGGCGAGCCCGCCCGCCTCCGGGTCGCCCGCGCTGGCCTACGATCCGGTGGGCAAGCACACCGTCCTCTGCGACGACGCCGGCAAGGTCTGGGAGTGGGACGGCGCGAGCTGGACCGCGCCGGTCCTGCCGGGGGCCGGCGGCCCGGCGCCCGGCGCGCGCACCGCCGCCGCGCTGGCCTGGAACCCGGCCGCAGGCGTGCTGGCGCTGCTCGGCGGCTCGACCTCTTCCACGCCCGGCGACCTGCCGGCGAGCCTCGACGTCAGCGACCTCTGGCAGCTCGATCGCCACGCGCCGGCGGCCGTGTTCGCCGGGCAGGTGGCGGCGTTCGCGGTCGACCCGCAGGCCACGCTCTCCTCGGCCGTGGCCAGCTACGCCGGGGCCGCCCGCGGCGACGAGCTCGGGAACGCGACCTACGGCGTCGAGCTGCTGGCCTGGGACTGGGTCAACGCTCAGTGGAGGGCGCTCGGGGTCGTCGGCTCGACCGAGCGCCAGACGGTCGGCAACGCGATCTCCGCGGCCCTCCCCGGCGCGCTCGCCAACTACGTGCAGCAGGGCCGGCTCGCGTTGCTCATGATGCCGGTCTATCCGTCCTCCGCGCCGGGCGGCGCCGGCGTGGCCAGCGACCTCTGGACCGACTACGTCGCGCTGCAGGTGGAGTACCTGCTGCCCTAGCCTCCGGATCGCCCCTCCCCATCCCTCCCCACGCGGTGGGGAGGGAGTACGTCGCGGCTTTTCGAGAGGAGCATTCCTCCCTCCGCCGCGCCAACCTCTTTCCCTCTCCCCGCACCGCGGGGGGAGGGTCAGGGCGGGGGGACCGCGCCGGACTTCCTGGAGAATCCCCGAGCCCGGCCGGCACCCCCGGTCGGGCTCGGGTGTTTTCCGGAGGCGCCCTGCTGCGGTTTTCCCGCCCGACCCCGGCGCGTGGAGCGCCCCGGCTCCTGCGCCGCCCCCGCCCGACCTGCGGATTCAAACCCCGCCGTCTCCGAAATTGCACCAATTTCGGGCGGATTCGCATTGAGCCATATTGACAGCGTGAAAGGGAGTCGAGGCGGTCGCCTCGAGCAGCACCAACCACGAAGCACGCGAAGGAAATCCACCATGACGAAGCTGAGCGGCGGCACCCAGGTGAAGAGCGGCTACTTCTGGCACCTCGAGCACTGGTCGATCGAGCCCGTGCGGCAGGACGGCCAGGTCCTCCCGGGCGGCGCCCGCGACCAGTACCTCCGCGTGCCCACCGCCGCGGCGATGGTGCTCGCGCCGCTGATGGGCGCCGCCTTCGTGATGTTCATGCCCTTCATCGCCATCTACCTCGCGGTGAACGCCGCCGCCCAGCCGGTGCTCCGGATCTTCCGCCGGCAGGCCGCCGAGCTCGCCGCCACCGTCAGCCCCGGCTGGCAGCCCGGAGAGGCGCACTTCACCGGCACGCGGGTGGAGCGCCAGGAGGAGGAGAAGGGGCCGGCGGCCGAGGCGGCCGGCCAGGAGTCCCTCGAGGACCTGGCCCGGGAGATCGAGCGGCGGCGGCAGGCCTAGCGGGGACGGGAGCGCGAAGAGTCATCCGATCCGAGCTGGAAGACGCAGGGAGAAGGAGAGCGGTCATGGCAAGCTACGCTGGCGGATCCACGGCGAAGGGCGGTTACTACTGGAGCACCTCGCGCTGGTCGCTCACGGCCGTCGCAAACGAGGGCGGGGTCCTCCCCGGCTCGAGGAGCGAGCGCTACACGCGGGTGCCGGTCTGGGCGGCGCTGCTGCTGACCCCGGTGATGGGCGGCCTGTTCGTGCTCTTCATGCCCTTCATCGGCATCTTCCTCACGGTGAAGGCGCTGGTCCGGCTCGCCACCGGCGGGGCCAGGAGGACCGCCGCCGAGCTGGCGGCCACCGTGCACCCCGGCGCGTTCGTCCCCGGCGCGGCCGGCTTCACCGGCAAGCCCGAGGCGGAGAAGAAGGCCGATGCGTCCGCGCCCTCCGAGGGCGGCGCCCTGGAGAAGCTCTCCAAGGAGATCGAGGAGAAGCGCACGAAGTGAGGCGGGCGCCACGCAGAGGGTGAATCTTCCCCTCCCCGCCGCGCGGGGAGGGTCAGGGAGGGGTGGCCACGAGATACCGTGATCGCCCCTCCCCATCCCTCCCCACGCGAGTGGGGAGGGAGTTTTCATTTTGGAGGCCGGTGGGGAGGGAGTTTTCCTTTCGGGAAAGGTGCCCTACCCCTCCACCCGGATGACCCCGCGCTTGATGGCGAAGCGCACCAGCTCGGTGCGGTTGTGCACCTCGAGCTTCTCCATGACCCGCTCGCGGTGGCTCATGGCGGTCTTCACGCTGATCCCGAGCAGCTCCGCCACCTCCTTGTTGCTCTTCCCCTCGGCGACCAGCTTCAGGACCTGCTTCTCCCGATCCGTGAGCGCCTCGTAGGGATCGCCGCCGGCGCCCCCCTCCGGGCTCGACTCCTCCATCGCCGCCCGCGCCACCTCGGGATCGAGCACCAGGCCGCCGCGGGCCACCGCCCGGATGGCCCCGGCCAGCTCCGCGCCCGCCGACTTCTTGAGCACGTACCCGGCGGCGCCGGCCTTGAGCATGCGGCGGACGTACTCGCGATCCTCGTACTGCGACATCACCAGCACCCGGGTGCGCGAGCTCTCCTTCTTGAGCTCCAGGGCCGCCTCGATCCCGCCCAGCCCGGGCATGGCGATGTCCATGAGGACCACGTCGGGCTGGAGCCGGCGGCAGGCCTCCACCGCCTGCAGCCCGTCGGCGGCCTCTCCCACCACCTCGATGTCCTCGACCGGCTTGAGCAGCGCGCGCACCCCCTCCCGCAGGATGGCGTGGTCGTCGGCGATGAGGACGCGGATCTTGCTCACGCTTCGCCCTCCGTGGGCAGCGGCACCTCGATCGAGAGCCGGGTGCCCTGCCCCGGCGCCGAGTCTACCTGCAGCCTGCCTCCCAGGATCTCCACCCGCTCGCGGATCCCCATCAGGCCGAAGTGCGGCCGCTCGTCCGAAGCGGCCGGCGGCGCCGGTTCGAAGCCGCGGCCGTCGTCCTCGATGTCGATCCGCAAAATCTCCCCCTGCTGCTCGATCTGGACCAGCACCTTCTCCGCCTGGGCGTGGCGCGCCACGTTGTTGAGCGCCTCCTGGCAGACCCGGAACAGGGCGGTCTCCACCTCCGGCGGCAGCCGCCGCCGGGGCGCCGAGATCTCGCAGCGCACCGCCACGCCCCGCGGCCCCAGGGTGCTCTCGGCGTACCAGCGCACGGCGGAGTAGAGCCCGAGGTCGTCGAGCACGGAGGGGCGCAGGTCGCGGATGATCCGGTGAACCTCGTCGAGCGTGCGCACCGCCAGCGCCTTCACCTCGTCGAAGCGCGGCGTGCCCGCGCCGGAGCGCACCGCCGAGGCGGCCGCCTCGAGCCCCATCACCAGCACCGCCAGGCTCTGGGTGGTGTCGTCGTGCAGCTCGCGGGCGATGCGCTTGCGCTCGTTCTCCTGCGCCGAGATGAGCTTGCGCAGCAGCTCGCGGCGGGCCGCCTCGCGCTCGCGGAGCTGGGCGTTGAGGCGCCCCAGCTCGGCGGTGCGCTCCTCCACCCGCTGCTCCAGCACGGCGTTCGCCTCGCCCACCTCGCGGATGAGCCCGGAGAGCGAACGGCGCATGCGGTCGAGCGCGGCCGCGAGCCGGCCCACCTCGTCGGTGCCGAGGTCGGGGATGGGCTCGTCGAGGTCGCCGGTGGCGATGCGCTCGGCCTCGCCGGTGAGCACGTAGAGCGGCTCGGTCACGCTGCGCGCCGCGCCCCAGGCGAAGAGGGCCGAGAAGGCGGCCACCACCAGCCCCACCCCGAAGAAGGTGGCCGGCATCTCCGCCCCCGACGCGACCACCGTGTCGCGCGGCTGCCAGACCACCACCCCCCAGGAGGCCTCCGCCAGCGGGGCGAAGGCGCGCACCTGCTCGGCCCCGAAGAGCCGGGCGCGGTGGCAGGAGCCGCAGCGCGCCACCTCGGCGCGCTTCTTCTCGACCAGCTCGGTCAGGTGGGGCTGGCACTCGGAGGCCATGCGGACCCGGGAGGGCTGGGTGCTGGCGATCACCACCCCGTTGCCGTCCACCACGTCGGCGTGGCCGTCGCCGGGCGGGACGAGGTGGTTCAGCACCGGCAGCACCCGCGCCATCGCGCCGTCCATGCGGCCGCCCACCGCCCCCACCACCCGGCCTTGCCAGTTGCGCACCGGCACCATCTCGTAGATCCGGCGCCCGTCGCCGGCCGGGAGGAGGTTGGAGACCTGCGGCCGGCCGCTGGCGCTCAGGGCCCGGTACTCCCAGGTGAGCGAGTCCGGCGTGGCGGGGGCGGCGCCGCTCCGGGCGGGCTCCTCGAGGACCACCGCGCCCTTCGCGTCCACCAGGAACATGCCGGGGAAGCGGAAGTGGAGGTACTCCTCGTGCATCGCGTCCCGCTCGGCGACCATCGAGCGGTCCTCGAGGTCGAAGCCGCGGTGGGTGGAGACGTGCTGCAGGAGCTCCAGGTCGAGCCGGAGCTGCTCGTCGAGGTGGTCCGCGACCGCCTGCGCCGCCTGGAGCCGCCCGTCCATCAGGCGGTCGTCGAGGCTGCGCACCTTGAGCCAGCCCGCCAGCGCCATGGCGAAGATGGAGAAGGCCACCCCCAGCGCCATGAGCAGGTAGACGCGGAAGTGGATGGTTCGGGCCAGCGGTCCGCCCGGGCGCAGGGGCGACTTCACGGCGACTCCCGCGCGCTGCGCGCCATCTTGAGCAGCTCGTCCACGCTCCCCGTCGAGCGGTAGACCATGCGGTGGTCGCCGGCGAGCCAGGTCAGCTCGTTCCAGACGCTGCCGTCGGGCCCGATGACCCGGCCCAGCTTGCCGGGTCGCTTCCCCACCGCGACGGTGCTCGCGCCGAGGGAGGTGGCCTGCGGCAGGAGCGGCGCCGGCGGCGGCTCGTCGGCGCCGACGCGCTCGGCGAGGACCATGCGCGGCGCGCCCTCGCGAGACTGGATGTCGAGCGCCACCGCGGGCGGCGACACCTGCACGCGGATCGCGGCCGGAGGCCAGCGGAGGGTGTCCGGGAAGTAGCCCGGGAGCACCAGCCGGGTGCCCAGCCGCCGCTCCGCCTCCTGCACGCTCGCGACCGAGCGGACGTGCCGGTCCTCGCCTTTCAGCAGCGAGGGGACGGCGTCCAGCCCGGCGAGCAGCAGCACCGACGCGAGCGTGACCAGCAGGAACACCGCCGCGGTCCGCGCCAGCTCGGGCCCCGGCCCCGCCGGCTCCCTCCTCTCGGCCGTGGCGCTCATGTGACGAAGTACAGCAGGCAGGCGAGGGCCGCCAGGATCGCGAGCACCCGCGGCGCGCCCCAGGGGGCCGGGCGCGAGGCCGGCTCGAGCAGGCGCCGGCAGCGACTCTCCATGTCGAGGGCGCGCGCCTCGGCGAGCGGCCCGGTGAGCGCGCCGCCGAG
>JAJXVM010000119.1 GCA_021782135.1 Myxococcales bacterium
GCGGCTCGCCCTCGCCCTCGCCGGGGGCCGGGGCCGGCTCGCCGGCGAGGCGCGCGTTGAGGGCCTCGAGCGCGAGCCGCGCCGCGGCCTGCTCGGCGTCCTTCTTGGAGCGCCCCTCGCCGCGCCCGAGCACCTCGCCCTTGAGCTCGAGCGAGACCTCGAAGATCTTCGAGTGGTCGGGGCCGCGCTCCCCCACCACGCGGTAGCGAGGGCCGGTCCGGAGCCGGCTCTGCGCCAGCTCCTGCAGCTGCGTCTTCCAGTCGCGGTCGAGGGTGCCGGCGGCGGCGCGCTCGAAGGCCTCGCCCATGAAGCGGTCCACCACCCGCAGCACCGGCTCGAGCCCGCCCTGCAGGTAGAGCGAGGCGATCACCGCCTCCAGGGCGTCGGCCAGCAGGGACGCCTTCTCGCGCCCTCCGGTCAGCTCCTCGCCGCGGCCGAGCCGGAGCAGCTCGCCCAGGCCGAGCGCCCGCGCCAGGGCGGCGAGCGCCGACTCGTCCACCAGCGAGGCGCGGATCTTCGAGAGCTCCCCCTCCTGCGCGCCCGGGAAGCGCTCCATGAGCCGGTGCGACACCGCGAGGTCGATGACCGCGTCGCCGAGGAACTCGAGCCGCTCGTTGTCGGCCAGCGCCTCGGCGCGGTGCTCGTTGACGTAGGACTTGTGGGTCAGGGCCGCCAGGGGCCGCGGGCCCGGGGCCACCGCCACGCCGAGCCGGCGGGACAGCTCGAGGGCGAGGTCGCGCTCGGGATCGGGCGGGCCGGGGACGCTCGCCGGCGCCGGGGTGTCGTTCGGGTCTTCCATCGCGTCTCAGCCGCGCAGGCGGTTCGCCAGCTCCTCCGCGAGCGCGTACGGGTCCGCCTCGCGCGCGGCGATGCGCGCCGCCAGGGACTCGAGGGTGCCCTTCTCCGCCGCCAGGCGCGAGAGGGCGCCGGCGAGCAGCTGCTCCCGGAGGAGCGCCAGGAAGCCGGCGCGCGACCGCGCCACCTCGCGCGCGCGCCGCTCGCCGGTGGCGTCGAGGTGGGCGCGGTGCCGGCCGATGGCCTCCACGAGCTCGCCCACGCCCTCGTCGCGCACGGCCACCGTCTTCACGATGGGCGGCTCCCAGAACCCGGCCTCGTGCGGGTCCACCGGGCTGGTCCGGCGCAGCCGGTGGGCCTCGTCGTGCTCGAGCACCTCGCGGGTGGCGGCGCTCTTGCGCAGCTCGAGCATCATGGCGAGGTCGCGCACGGTGCGGTCCGCCCCCTCGCGATCGGCCTTGTTGACCGCGAAGACGTCGGCGATCTCCAGCACCCCGGCCTTGATGGCCTGCACGTCGTCGCCGAGCCCCGGCACCGAGACGACCACCACCGTGTGCGCGAGCTGGGCCACCTCGATCTCGTCCTGCCCGACCCCCACGGTCTCCACCAGGATGACGTCCTTGCCCATCGCGTCCATCACCTGCACCACGTCCGAGGTCCCGCGGGACAGGCCGCCGAGGTTGCCGCGGGTGGCCATCGACCGGATGAAGACGCCCGGGTCGAGGGCGTGGTCCTGCATGCGGATGCGATCGCCGAGGATGGCGCCGCCGGAGAAGGGGCTCGTGGGGTCGATCGCCACCACCCCCACCGTGCGGCCCGCCGCGCGGTAGTGCCCGATGAGCCGATCGGTGAGCGAGGACTTGCCCGCCCCCGGCGCGCCGGTGAGCCCGATCACGTAGGCCCGGCCCGTCCTCGGGAAGAGCTCCTGGAGGGCGCGGCGCGCCGGCGGCATGCCGTCGTCCAGGTCGCGCATGAGCCGCGCCGCCGCGCGCACGTCTCCTCCGAGCACCCGCTCCGCCACGCCGCTGGTCTTCACGCGCTCGCCGCCTCCGGCACGAAGTTGGCCACCAGGATCGAGCTCGCCATCTTCCGCGGCGCGCCGATGGGCTGCCGCTGGCGATCGAGCTGGCGGTAGATGACGCTGCCCTCCTGCACCTGATCCACGAGGACCAGCAGGCGCCAGCCCCCGCGATCGCTCGCGAAGACCGCCTCGAACTCGGCGCGCTTGAGCACCCGCGCCGCCCCGTAGGGCCGCCCGTCGATGTCGGTCCCCACGTAGCGGACCTCGTCGGGCCCCTGCGCCTCGACCACCACGTTCATGACCCAGATCTCGCCGGCGTGCGGCTCGGCGATCCGCGCCGGCGCGCCGCCCGGTTGCGGCGCCGGCTGCGCCGCTCCGAGCGCCGCCGCCACCACCTCCCGGGTGCCCGGGAAGGCGGCCAGGTCGAAGCGCTCGTCCCAGAGGTCGCCCGAGGGTCCGATCACGCGCGCCCGGAAGGCGGTGCCCACCTCGCGGGTGGCGACGAAGCGGTAGCGGGTCCCGCCGAACTCGAACTCGCGCAGCACCTCCACCGCGGCGTTCGGGGCCAGCATCGCGTCCCCGCCGAAGCGCTCGACGAGGGCCGAGAGCGTGAGGGCGTTGCGCGGCGGCGGGGTCGCCTCCAGCCCGCCGCCGCCCGGCGGCGCGGGGACCCGCTCGCGGCGCTCGCCCGCGAGCCGCTCCAGCTCGGGGGCCGCCTGCGCCAGCTCCGCCTCGAGCTCGCCCAGCGCGTGGTAGCGCGCCAGGTCGAGGCGTCGGAAGGAGGCCGGCACCTCGAAGGGCCTGCCGCCGACCGGCGCCACCCGGGTGATCCGGAGCCCTTCCGGCCCGGCGAAGAGCTCGAAGGCGTGGGCGGGGGTCTTGGCGACCGCCCGGAGCGCCAGCCGATCCGCGTCGAAGCCCGGCTCGAGCCCGAGCGCCCGCATGCGCGCGGCGAGGTCCTGCAAGAGCCCCGCGCGCCGGCCGAGCTCCTCGACCACGCGCTGCTCCAGCGCCGAGAGCCGCTCGGCGTCGTAGAACGGGATCGGGTCGAGGGCCGAGAGCGGCGGCTCGGTGAAGCGAAGCCGGTCGTGCCCCACCACCACGAAGTGGGCGCGGGCGATGGGCGCGCCGCTGGCCGGGTGCAGCACCTGGCCCTGGAACAGCAGCTCCCCCTCGAGCGTCTCGCGATCGGCGGCGAGCCGCACCGGCACCGCCAGCGCGGTGAGCTTGCGGGCGGCGATCTGGTTCAGCCGCTCGCGCGGGATCTTGCTGATGATGGTGTGCTCGCCCTCGGACATCCGGCGGGGAGATTACCCCAGAATCTCCTCCCCGATCCCCATTCCTGCCGATCCGGAGGACCAGCGCGCCGGGGGCGGCCGCGCGCCCCGCCGTCGAGCCGACCGGGGCCGATTCCCGCCCGCCGCGGCCGGGGCGGTCGCGACGGGCCGGCTCGAGTCGGACGCGCTCGTCGCGCGAGCCTCCCCGCCGCTACGGACCGACCCAGACGTTCTGGACGTACACCTGGTCCGCACGCCGCGCGGCCTCGCGCCGGGAGGCATCGCCCTCCGCCTGCTCTCCCGGCGCGGGGTTCGTCAGGTCGTTCGAGGTTCGCTGGAAGCCTCCCTTCGGCGTCTCGGTCCCGATCCCGCCGGAGCTCGGCGCGCCCCTCTCGTCGGCTCGCGCCGGATTCCCTCGTGTCCCGGATTTGCTCGCGCCGGCCGGGGCGGCCTCGGGTGCGGACTGCGCGAAGGCCGGGGCGAACGCTCCAGCCAGTGCCACGCAGACGGCGAGTCGCAGCGCGGATTTCATGACCTGCTCCTTGGGTACCCGAAAGGACGGGCACGACCCGAACGGTGGGCACTTATTGACGTAGATCAAGCCCGATCGGGCGAGCGTCTTGGGTTCAAGCTTCGTGGGGGGCGGCCCGCCGCGCGTGCGCGAGCACCTCGCCCACGCGTGCGACCGGGCGTCCGTGCCCGCGGAGAGGCGGCGTCAGCGGCCGGCGATCGGGAAGAGGGGGCGAGGTCGTGCAACGCGGCAGCCGTCCTAGCCGAGGATCTCCCGGCCGATGACGATCCGCTGCACCTCGCTCGTCCCCTCCCCGATCTCGCAGAGCTTGGCGTCGCGGTAGTAGCGCTCCACGGGGTAGTCCTTGGTGTAGCCGTTCCCGCCGTGGATCTGGATGGCCCGCGAGGTGGCGCGCATCGCCACCTCGCTCGCGAAGAGCTTGGCCATCGAGGCCTCGCCGGTGAACCGCCGGCCGGCGCCGGCGAGCGCCGCCGCGCGGTGGACGAGCAGGCGCGCCGCGCTCACCTCGGTCGCCATGTCGGCCAGCATGAAGCCGATCGCCTGGAACTCCGCGATGGGGTGGCCGAAGGCGTGCCGGTCCCGGGCGTAGGTGCGCGCCTCCTCGAAGGCGCCGCGCGCCAGCCCCACCGCGAGCGCCCCGATGGCGATGCGCCCCCGGTCGAGCACCTGCAGGGTGTCGATGAACCCGTGGTCCACCTCCCCGAGCCGGTTCGCGTCGGGGACCACCACCTCGTCGAGGTGCAGCTCGCCGGTGTCCGAGGCGCGCATGCCCAGCTTCCCGTGGATGGGGCGCTGGGTGAACCCCTTCGCGCCGCGCTCCACCACGAAGGCGGTGATCCCCTTCTGCTTCTTCTCGGGCGAGGTGGAGGCGAGCACCACGAAGACCTCGCCGACCGTGCCCTGGGTGATGAAGGTCTTCGAGCCGGAGATCACCCACTCGGCCCCGCGGCGGACCGCCACGGTGCGCAGGCCGGCGGCGTCGGAGCCGGAGCCCGGCTCGGTGAGCCCCCAGCCGGCGAGCCTCTCGCCCGAGGCGAGCGCCGGGAGCCAGCGCCGCCTCTGCTCCTCGGTCCCGAAGAGCCGGATGTGCCCGGAGCCGAGGCCGTTGTGGCTGGCGACCGTCAGCGCGAGCGAGCCGTCGTAGCGGGCGATCTCCTCGATCACCACTGCGGTGGCGAGGGCGTCGAGCCCGGCGCCCCCCAGCTCCTCGGGCACGTTCAGGCCCAGGAACCCGAGCCGGCCCAGCTCGGCCACCACGTCGCGCGGGAACTCCTCCCGGTCGTCCCAGCCGCGCGCCGCCGGCTTGACGCGCAGCTCGCAGAAGACGCGCACCGCCCGCTGGATCTCGAGGTGCTCCTCGTCCAGGTCGAAGTCCATGACCGGCCCCTCACACGGGCAACACCGCCCGCTTGCGCCCCTGCGGCGGGGCGTAGCCCTCGGCGTAATGGCGGAAGCGCCGGGCCAGCTCGTCGCGCAGGCCGCTCCCCGGCACCACCGCGTCGACCACCAGCTCGCTCGCCAGCCTCTCGACGTCGATGTCCTTGCGGTACTCGTCGCGGAGCGCCCGCACGTAGGCGGCCCGCTCCGCCTCGGGCCGCTCCTGGATCTTGTTGAAGAAGACGGCGTTCACCGCCGCCTCTGGCCCCATCACCGCGATCATCGCCTGCGGCAGGGCGAGGGTGCAGGAGGGATCGAAGCCCGGGCCGTCCATGGCGTACAGGCCGGCCCCGTAGGCCTTGCGCACCACCACGCAGATGCGCGGGACGGTGGCCTCCGAGACGGCGCTGATCATCTTGGCCCCGGCCCGGATGATCCCGGCCCGCTCCACCCTGGTCCCGATCATGAAGCCGGGCACGTCGGCGAGGTAGAGCAGCGGGATGTTGAAGGCGTCGCAGAGCCAGATGAAGCGCGCCGCCTTGTCGGCCGAGTCCACGAAGAGCACGCCGCCCTTCACCTTGGGCTGGTTCGCCAGGATCCCGACCGCTCGCCCCTCGATGCGCGCCAGCCCGGTGACGAGCTCGCCGGCGAAGAGCTTCTTCACCTCGAAGAGGGAGCCCTCGTCGACGAGCGCCTCCACCAGCTCGAGCACGTCGAAGGGGCGGTTCTGGTCGGCCGGGATGACGTCCTCGATCCGGCGCTCCCGCGCCCGCGGAGGGCGCGGCGGCGCCGCCGGCGGCAGCTCCCGGCAGCTCCGCGGCATGAAGGCGAACCAGCGGCGCGCCTCGCGCAGGGCCTCCTGCTCGGTGGCGCAGAGCACGTCGGCGCAGCCCGAGACCTGGCAGTGCATGCGCGCGCCGCCCAGCTCCTCGAGGGTGACCTTCTCGCCGATCACCATCTCGGCCATGCGCGGCGAGCCGAGGTACATGGAGGCGTTCCCCTCGACCATGAAGACCAGGTCGCAGAAGGCGGGGATGTAGGCGCCGCCGGCCGCCGACGGGCCGAAGAGCAGGCAGATCTGCGGCACCACGCCCGAGAGGTGCACCTCGTTGTGGAAGATGCGCCCCGCCCCGCGCCGGCCGGGGAACATCTCGATCTGGTCGGTGATGCGGGCGCCGGCCGAGTCCACCAGGTAGAAGAGCGGCATCCGCTGCGCCGCCGCCACCTCCTGGATGCGCAGGATCTTCTCGACGGTCCGCTTCCCCCAGCTCCCGGCCTTCACCGTGGAGTCGTTGGCCATCACGCAGACCGGCCGCCCCTCGATGGCGCCGAGCCCGGTGACCACGCCGTCCGCCGGCAGCTCGGGATCGAGGGCGTTGGCGAGCGCGCCGTCCTCGACGAACGAGCCCTCGTCGAGGAGGAGCGCCAGCCGCTCGCGCGCGAAGAGCTTCCCCTGCTCGGCGTTCTTGCGGTGGTACTTCTCCGCGCCGCCGCGCCGGACGCGCGCCAGCTCCGCCTCCAGCCGCTCGTCGGGGCCCTCCGGCCGCTCGGCCATGCTCACTCTCCCGTGAAGTGCGGCCTCCGCTTCTCCGCGAAGGCTTGCAGCGCCTCGACCCGATCCCGGGTCCCGAGGCAGTCCTGGTACATGCGGTTCTCGAGGTCGAGGGCCTGCTCGAGCGGGAGGTGCAGCCCGCCGTCGAGCGCGCGCTTGGCCTGGCGCAGCGAGACGGGGGCGTTCCTCGCCACCTCGGCGGCGAGCGCCAGCGCCTCCTCGCGGAGGCGTCCGGGCCGGGCGACGCGCGAGACGAGGCCGAGCGCGAGCGCCTCGGCCGCCCCGACCCGGCGCGCGGTGAGGACGAGCTCCTTCGCCCGCGCCAGCCCGATGAGCCGGGGCAGGCGCGCGCAGGCGCCGCCCCCCGGGATGATCCCCAGCGAGACCTCCGGCAGGCCCAGCTCGGCGTGGGGGGCGCACAGCCGCAGGTCGCAGGCGAGCGCCAGCTCGAGCCCGCCGCCCAGGGCCGCGCCGTTGAGGGCGGCGACGATCACCTTGGGCGACTCCTCGAGCCCGCGCAGCCCCTCGCGGAGCTCGCGGTGGAAGGCGTGGACCTCCTCGGCCGACATGGCCGCCCGCTCCTTCAGGTCGGCGCCGGCGCAGAAGGCCTTGTCGCCCGCGCCGGTGATCACCACCGCCCGCAGCGATCGCCGGCCGGCGGCGCGCGCGCCGAGCTCCGCCAGCTCGCGCAGCATGGCGCGAGAGATGGCGTTCCGGCGCGGCTCGAGGTCGATGGTCCAGAGCTCGATCTCCCCCAGGTCCTCGACGATCCAGGCGCTCATCAGACCGACCGTAGCGGGTTCGGCGGCGTGCGGCCAGCCGATCGCGTGGCCAGCTCCGCCTGGAGCGTCTTGCCGGGCAGCCGCCGGCCGACGAGCTCCTGCGCCAGCGCGCCCGCGGCGAGGAGCCGGTCCCAGTCGATCCCGGTCTCGTAGCCCATGCCCCGCAGCAGGTAGACGAGGTCCTCGGTGGCGAGGTTCCCGGACGCGCCGGGAGCGTAGGGGCAGCCGCCCAGCCCCCCGATCGACGAGTCGAAGGTGGTGATCCCCGCCTCCAGCCCGACCAGCACGCTCGCCAGCGCGCCGCCGCGGGTGTCGTGGAGGTGGAGCGCCAGCTGCTCCGGCCGGACCGGGCCGAGCAGGCGCTCGAGCAGATCGCGGGTCTGGTTCGGCGTGCCCACCCCGACGGTGTCGCCGAGCGAGACCTGTCCGCAGCCGAGCTCGAGCAGCCGCCGGGCGATCTCGACCACCCGCGCCGGGCTGACCGCCCCCTCGTACGGGCAGCCCCAGGCCATCGACACGTAGCCGCGCAGCCCCACCCCGCCCTGGCGGGCGGCGGCCGCGACCTCGACGAGGGCGGCGAGCGTCTCGTCGATCCCCTTGTTGACGTTCTTGCGGTTGTGGGTCTCGGAGGCCGAGACGAACAGCGCCGCGTCCACCGGGGGCGGCGCCGCCGAGCGGGCCAGCGCCTCGCGCAGCCGCGAGAGCCCCTGGACGTTGGGGACCAGCGCCACGAACCGGACCCCGGGCGGACGCGGCAGGCGGGACACCAGCTCGCCGGAGTCGGCGAGCGCCGGGATCCAGCGCGGGCTGACGAAGCTCCCGGCCTCGACGTTCCGCAGGCCGGCGGCGCAGAGGGCGGCGATCAGCTCGAGCTTCTGCTCGACCGACAGGACCGCCGGCTCGTTCTGGAGCCCGTCCCGGGGCCCGACCTCGTAGACGGTGACGTGCGGGGCCATGGCCCCAAGCTAACGCGGCTACGCCGCCGCCGCCCGCGGGTGCACGTTCGCCCGGATCCAGTCCACCACGGTCTGGGTGGAGGTGCCCGGCAGGAACACCTCGGCGATGCCGTGCTCCTTGAGGCGCGGGACGTCGTCCTGCGGGATGATGCCGCCGCCGAACACGACCACGTCGTCCGCGCGCTGCTGCTTCATGAGCTCCGTCACCGCCGGGAAGAGCGTCATGTGGGCCCCGGACATGATCGACATGCCGACCGCGTCCACGTCCTCCTGCACCGCCGCGGCCACGATCATCTCCGGCGTCTGGTGCAGGCCGGTGTAGATGACCTCGAAGCCGGCGTCGCGCAGCGCGCGGGCGATGATCTTGGCGCCGCGGTCGTGGCCGTCGAGGCCGGGCTTGGCGACGAGGATGCGGAGGGGGCGCTGGGGCTCGGTCATGTCGCGTCTCCGGGAGCGAAGGTCGAGGGAGTCATTTTACTACCGCAAGTGCGCGCGGGACGCCAGGAACGGGGCGCGTCCGGAGCTAGAACCGTCCGTCCTCGCGGTACGTTCCGAAGACCTTCCGGAACACGTCGCAGATCTCGCCCAGGGTGGCGTAGGCCTTCACCGCCTCCAGGACCGGCGGCACCACGTTGGAGCCGTCCCGGCTGGCGCGCTCCACGCCCCGCAGCACCTCGGCCACCCGTGACGCGCCGCGCGAGCGCTTCACCGCCGCGAGCCGCTCCTGCTGGGCGCGGGCGACGGCCTCGTCGATCTTGAGGATCGGTATCCCCGACTCGTCGCCGCCGGAGCAAAAGCGGTTCACGCCCACGATGGTCCGCTCCCCCTTCTCCACCTCCTGCTGGAACCGGTAGGCGCTCTCGGCGATCTCCCGCTGCGGGTACCCGTCCTCCACCGCCCGGATCATGCCGCCCATCTCGTCGATGCGGCGGATGTGCGCGAGCGCCCGCCGCTCCACCTCGTCGGTGAGGTACTCGACGTAGTACGAGCCGGCGAGCGGATCGACCACGCGGTCGGCGCCCGACTCGTAGCCGATGATCTGCTGGGTGCGCAGCGCGATGGTCACCGCCTCCTCGGTGGGGAGGGCGTAGGTCTCGTCGAGCGAGTTGGTGTGGAGCGACTGGGTGCCGCCGAGCACCGCCGCGAAGGCCTGCAGCGCGGTGCGCACGACGTTGTTGTAGGGCTGCTGGGCGGTGAGCGACACGCCCGCGGTCTGGGCGTGCGTGCGCAGGAGCAGCGACTCCTTGCGCCTCGCCCCGAACCGCTCCTTCATGGTGCGCGCCCAGATGCGGCGCGCGGCGCGGAACTTGGCCACCTCCTCGAAGAAGTCGTTGTGGACGTCGAAGAAGAAGCTGAGCCGCGGGGCGAAGTCGTCCACGTCGAGCCCGCGGTCGACGCACTGCTGCACGTACTCGATGCCGTCCGCCAGGGTGAAGGCCAGCTCCTGCACCGCCGTCGCGCCGGCCTCCCGGATGTGGTAGCCGCTCACCGAGACCGGGTTCCAGCGCGGCAGCTCCCGCGCGCAGAACTCGATCATGTCGCAGACGATT
>JAJXVM010000120.1 GCA_021782135.1 Myxococcales bacterium
GTGGCGGTGAGCGCGCTCCCCGCCCGGGACGCCCGCCCCGGCAAGCCCACCCCCCGCGGCGGCGCGGCCCAGCTCGCCTACCTCGAGGCCGCCTTCGCCGCGGTCGCCGCCGGCGCGGCGGAGGCGCTCTGCACCGCCCCGGTCTCGAAGGCCCAGGTGGCGACCGCGCTCCCCGGCTTCGTCGGCCACACCGAGTGGCTCACCGAGCGCACCCGTACGAAGCGCTCGGTGATGATGCTCGCCGGCGCGCGGCTGCGGGTGGCGCTGGTCACGAACCACCTCGCCCTCTCCGAGGTGCTCGGCGCGGTCACGCCGGCGGAGATCCTCGCCACCTTGAAGGTGACCGACGCGGCCATGCGGCGCGAGTTCGCGCTGCGGCGCCCGCGCCTGGCCGTGGCCGCGATGAACCCGCACGCCGGAGAGGGCGGCGCCTTCGGCGACGAGGAGGCGCGCGTGGTCGCGCCGGCCGTCGCTCGCGCCCGCGCGCTCGGGATCGAGGCGTCGGGCCCGTACCCCGCCGACAGCGTCTTCTTCCGGGCCGCCCGGGGCGAGTTCGACGCCGTGGTGGCGCTCTACCACGACCAGGGGCTCATCCCGGTGAAGCTGCTCGACGCCCTCATGGACGACCCCGCCGTCAACGTGACGCTCGGGCTCCCCGTCGTGCGCACCAGCCCGGACCACGGGGTGGCCTACGACCTCGCCGGCAAGGGGAAGGCGAGCGAGGCGAGCATGGTGGCCGCGCTGGCCCTCGCCGCCCGCCTCGCCGCCGGCCGGGCCGGATCTCGCCCCCGATAGCCCGGGCGGCGGCACTTCGCGCGCCCCGGCGCGCGGGGCCCCCGACGACCTCCCCCGGTGGCGAGCGGTGCCCCGCCCGCCCCACCTCGCCGCTAGGGCTTCTTCTCGGGCGCGGCCGCGGGCGACGGCGCCGTCGTGGCGGCCGCGGCCGGCGTCGACGCGTCGGCCAGCTCCGGCATCTTCACGTCGATGATGGCGTCCTTGCGCAGCTCGGAGACGTACTGCGTCCGGTAGGTCTCCAGCTGCTCGTTGGTGAGCCGGTCGCGGATCTCCTCCTTCACGTCCTCGAACTTCCTGGGCGCGCCGCCGCGGCGATCCTCGACCTGCAGGATCTGGTAGCCGATGCTGGTCCGCAGCACCGGCGAGACCCCGCCCTTGGGGAGGGCGAAGGCCTCCTTCTCGATGTCCGCCTGCACCGTGCCTCGCTTCAGCCAGCCGAGCTCGCCGCCCTCGGCCGCGCTCGGCCCCTGCGAGACCTCGCGCGCCACCTTCCCGAAGTCCGCGCCCGCCTGGACCCGCGCCAGCGCCTCCTCGGCGCGCGCCCGCACCTTCTCCTGCTCGGCGCGGCTGGCCGCCGGATCGAGGGCCAGGAAGATGTGGCGCACCTTCACCTCCTCGCCGGAGGTGTACTGCCCGAGGTGCGACTGGTAGTAGGCCTTGAGGTCCTCGTCGGTGACCTTCACCTTGCTGCGGACCTTCACCTGCATGAGCCGCATCGCCTCGAGGTCCCGCTTCACCGCCTTGCGGAAGCCCTCGCGCGTGAGCCCCTGCTCCTGCAGGGCGCGGTCGAGCCCGGCCTCGTCGAGCTTGTTGCGGGCCTTGATGTCGGCGATGGCCCCGTCGATCTCGGGCTCGGTGACCTCCAGCTGCAGCTCGGTCGCCTGCGCGTCGAAGAGCTTCTCCGAGACCACCTGGTCGAAGGCGACCTTGAGCGCGCGGGCTCGCTCCTTCTCCGCCTCCGGGCCGGTCTGGGCCTGCAGCCGCCGGAACTCGGGCCCGAGCCGCTCGGTCAGCTCCCCGAGCGTGATCACCTCGCCGTTCACGGTGGCGGCGACGCGGTCGATGACCCGGGGCGCGGCGGCCGGCGCGGCGGCGAGCAGGGCGGCGAGGAGGAGGTTCGTCATGCGGAGATCCGTTCCTGGAAAGGACGGCGCCCTGCCGCGGAGCGTGCCGGCAGGGCGCTGTCGAAGCGGTGTCGCGTCTCGAGCGCCCTCACTTGGCCGGGGCGGGCGCCGCCGGAGCCGCGTGGGGCGGCGCGGCGCCGCCGCGGCCGCCGCCCATCATGCCCGGCATCATCCCGGGCATTCCAACCGGCGCCGCCGCCACCTCGACCTTCTCGAGCTCGGCGTCGTTCACCTTCACGTTGGCCTGGTCCTTGAGCTGCTTGGTGAAGTCCTCGAACTCCTTCCGCTTCTTGTCGCTCCAGACGCGGCTGGCGATCTGCTGCTTCACCTGGTCGAAGGGCCGGTTGATGGCCTCCTGGTGGCCGGTGGCCTTCGCCACCACGAAGCCCTGGGTGGTCTCGAAGGGGCCGGCGACCTGCCCGTCCTTGAGCGCCAGGGCCGCGTCGGCGAAGGGCTTGCCGTACACCTTCTCGAGCTCGTCCTGGCTCTTGTAGCCGAGGTCGCCGCCCTGGTTCCGGGAGGCCTCGTCCTGCGAGTTGTCGCGGACCGCCGCGGCGAAGGCGAGCGGGTTCTTCTTCTCCTGGGACTCGATGCCGGAGGCGAGCTTCTTCGCCTTCGACGGGTCGCCCTTCACCAGGATCACCGAGAGCCGCACCTTGGCCGGCTTCTGGTAGTCGTCCTTGTGCTCGTCGTAGAACTTCTGCAGCTCGGCGTCGGGGATGTTCTTCGCGCCCTCGGTGTCGGCGAACTTCTTCTGCAGGTACTTCTGCACCATCGCCCGGCGCACCAGGTACTGGACGTCCGGATCCTTGTCCATCCCGGCCTTCTCGGCCTCGTGGGCGAGGAGCTCGAACTGGACCAGGTTGTTCAGGAACTCCTTCTTGCGCTCGAGGGTGGTGAAGCGCTGGCGGATGAAGGGCGACTGCTCGTCGAGGCGGGCCTTCAGCTCCGGGGCGGTGATGGTGATGCCGTTGCCGGAGGCCACCACCGGGCCCGACTTGGACGGGCCGGAGCCGGAGTTGCAGGCCGCGAGGCCGGCGGCCGCGGCGACGGAGAAAACGATCGATCGGCGAGACATGGGATCAGGATCTCCTGGGTTGTGGAAACGCGCGACGCGGCCCCCCCAGGGCCGCGAACCGCACACAAAGAGCACAAGCAAGGGCGCGGATCAAGGCGTCAAACCGGCGTGGCGACCCGCTGCAGACCGGCCAGGACCTGCTTCGCGGCGCGGAGCAGCTCGAGCCCTTGCGCCGCCTCCTGCGCCGGGGTGGGCGCGAGCGGGGGAGGGGGGGGACGCGAGGCCGCCGTGCGCCCGGTCGCCGGCTTCGGGCGCCCCTTCGCGGCCGGCCGGGCGGCCGCCCGCGGCGGGGCGGCGATGGCCCCGTCGGCGCCGAGGTGCGCCACCAGCTTCATGTCGGGCGTGAGCCGGAGCGCGCCGTTCGAGGCCTGCACCCGCTTCGCGAGCTGGAAGGGATCGAGCGCCGCCTGGTCGCCGAGGGTGAGCACGAGCCGCCCCGGGCCGCTCTCGAGGGCGCGGATGCGCAGCGCCCGCAGCCGCACCTTCACCTCGTGGAGGGCGCAGAGGGCGTCCAGCTCCTCGGGCGCGTCGCCGTAGCGATCGATGATCTCGGCCCGGATGTCGTCCAGCTCCTCGTCGCTCGAGGCCTGGGCGAACCGCTTGTAGAAGTAGAGCCGCTGGTGGACGTCCGGCATGTACGGGTCGGGGATGTAGGCCGGGACCGGCAGCTGCACGTCCGGCTCGATCTCGTCCTTCGGCGGCTCGCCCTTGAGCTCCCGCACCGCCTCGTCCATGAGCTGCGTGTAGAGGTCGAAGCCGACCGCCTCGATGTGGCCCGACTGGTCCTTGCCGAGCAGGTTGCCGGCGCCGCGGATCTCGAGGTCGTGGCTCGCGATCTTGAACCCGGCGCCGAGCTCGGAGAACTGCTGCAGCGCCTCGAGCCGCTTCTGCGCGTCCTTGGTGACCGGCCGCCGCGCCGGCACGAGCAGCCAGGCGTAGGCGCGCTCCCGGCTCCGGCCGACGCGGCCGCGGATCTGGTAGAGCTGCGCCAGGCCGAAGTGGTCGGCCCGGTTCACGATGATGGTGTTGGCGCTCGGGATGTCGAGCCCGCTCTCGATGATCGACGAGGCGATGAGCACGTCGACCTCGCGGTTCACGAACCGGCCCATCACCTGCTCGAGCTGCCCCTCGCCCATCTGCCCGTGCGCCACCCCGAGCCGCGCCTCCGGCACCAGCTCGGAGAGGAACTTCTCGATGGCGCGGATCGAGCGCACCCGGTTGTGGACGAAGTAGACCTGCCCGCCGCGCTTCAGCTCCTGCTCGATGGCCTCCTTGATCGAGCCGGGGTCGAACTTGGCCACGAAGGTGCGGATGGAGCGCCGGTCCTCGGGCGGGGTGGCGATGATCGAGAGGTCGCGCGCGCCGGCGAGGCTCATGTGCAGCGTGCGCGGGATGGGGGTGGCGGTGAGCGTGAGCACGTCCACCAGCTTGCGCAGCTTCTTGAGCCGCTCCTTGTGCGCCACGCCGAAGCGCTGCTCCTCGTCCACCACGATGAGCCCGAGGTCCTTGAAGGAGACGTCGGCCGCCAGGAGCCGGTGGGTGCCGATGACCACGTCCACCTTGCCGGCCGCGGCGTCCTTCAGGATCTGGCGCACCTCCTCGGCGGTCTTCATGCGCGAGACCGCCTCGATGCGCACCGGGTAGCCCTTGAAGCGCTCCCGGAAGTTCCGCTCGTGCTGCGCGGCGAGCACGGTGGTGGGGACGAGCACCGCCACCTGCTTCTTCGAGAGCACCGAGAGCATGGCGGCGCGCATCGCCACCTCGGTCTTGCCGTAGCCGACGTCCCCGCAGACCAGCCGGTCCATGGGGGGCTTCGTGCCGGGGGGAGGAGGCCCCTCCGCTCGCTCCGGGGCCGGCTCATCCGCCCGCGCTTGCCCGTCTCTTCGGCCCGTCATGTCGCCGATGACGTCCTCGATGGCGCGCGCCTGGTCGGGGGTGGGCTCGTAGGGGAACTCGGCCTCGAACTCGCGGAAGAGCTCGTCGGGCGACCGGAACTCGAAGCCCGGGTGGGCGGCGCGGGCGGCGTAGACGTCGAGCAGCTCGGCCGCCATCTTGAGGAGCTGCTCCTTCACCCGCGCCTTGCGCAGCGCGAAGGACTGGCCGCCGAGCTTGTCGAGCCGGACCGCCTCGGCGGCGGCGCCGGTGAACTTCTGCACCTGGCGCAGCTTCGCCACCGGCAGGTAGAGCCGGTCGGCCCCCTCGTAGGCGAGCACCAGGAAGTCGCCCTCGACCCCCCGGATCTGCATCTTGGTGAGCCCGAGGTACCGCGCGATGCCGTGCTCGACGTGGACGACGAGGTCGCCCTCGTTCAGCTCGCGGAAGCTCGCGGCGAAGGCGTTGTCGGCCTTGGCGGCGCGGACCTTCTTGCGCGCCTTCTTCCCGAAGATCTCCTCGTCGGAGAGCAGCGCCAGCCGCGCCCCCTCGGCCACGAACCCGGCCGAGATCTCCCCGGGCACGAGGTGCAGGTGGATGGCCGGGTCGTAGAGGGAGGCGGTCGCCGAGAACGGCCCCGGGTGCGCGCGCACCGCCTGCCGCCGGTCCTCGACCAGGCGCCGCAGCCGGTCGGCCGCGCCGGGGCTCCCGCAGGCCACCACCGCCGCGAGGCCGCGCCGGCGCCAGTCCTCGAGCCGCCGCAGCAGCGGCGCCAGCGCCCCCTCCTCGCCGTGCGCGCCCTCGATCTCGGCCCGCAGGCCGGCGGTCTCCTCGAGGTGGAAGGCGATGGGCTCGCGGGTCCCCAGCCAGACCCGGTGGCGCAGCACCCGCGGCGACCGCGCCAGCCGGCCCAGGGTCTCGTCCTTGCCGAGGAAGTGGTCGGGGGGCGGCAGCGCCAGCTCCTCCCGCTTGAGCGCGCCCTGGTGCTCGCGAGCGAGCTCCCCGTCGAGCCCGGAGAGGGCCGCCTCCACGTTCGGGAGGTCGTCCACCCAGACCACCCGCTTCTCCGGCAGGTAGTCGAAGAGCGTGCCCAGCCCGCCCCGGTGGAAGCCGGGGAGGAGCGCCTCCATGCCGAAGAAGGGCGTGCCGGCGTCGATGGCGTCGAGCACCTCGCGCACCCGGCTGGTGGGGCGGTCCACCTGCTCGGCGAGGTCGCGCACCGCCTGCTTGGCGGCGGCCCGGCAGTCCTCGGTGAAGAGCGCCTCGCGCGCCGGGCAGAGCACCACCTCCTCGACCTCGTCGGTGGTGCGCTGTCCGTCCGGCTCGAAGGCGCGGCAGCTCTCGATCTCGTCGCCGAAGAACTCGAGCCGGACCGGCCGCGGGTCGAGCGGGCTCCAGAGATCCACGATCCCGCCGCGCACGGCGAACGAGCCGGGGTCCTCCACCAGCGGCACCCGCGTGTACCCGAGGGCGACGAGCCGGCTCGCCAGCGCCTCGCGCTCGATCTCCACCCCCTTGCCGATGAGGTCGGTGAGCGCCTCGAACACCGCGCGCGGCACCATGCGCCGGGCGAGGGCCCGCGCCGAGACCACCACCGCGCGCACCTTCTCGCCGAGGTGGAGCCGGCACAGGGCCGAGAGCCGCTCCATCTCCAGGCCGCGGTCGGGGGAGAGGTCGTCGTAGGGGAGGACCGGGTCGGCCGGCACCCGGAGCACCGCGGCCGGGGTCCCGCCCGCCCCGGGAGCGCCGGCGAGGAAGAACTCGAGGTCGCGGGCGAGGAGGTCGGCCTCCTCCTCGTCCTGCGTCACCGCCAGCAGGAGGGGGGCGGCCTCGCCCCGGGAGGGCTCGACGAGGGCGCGAGCCACGAGCCCCCGCGCGGCCCCGGAGAGGCCGGTCACCTCGGCCGGACGGCCCTCGGAGAGGGCGCGCAGCACCTCGCGGATGGCGGGGGTGTCGGTGTGGGCGGGTCGTTCCTGGAAAGCCAAGCGCGGCGGCATACTAGCGGCGGGTGCCGGGAGCGGCGGGGAAAAGTGCCGCCGAAGGCGACACCGGTGACGCGAGTCGTTCTTCGCCGCCGGTCGCCGGCGATGGGGGCGCCCTCCTTACGGAGAGGAGACCGCTCCCAACCCAGAGACCGGGCGCCGATCCTCGCTGCGCCACCGGTGCCGTTTCTTGATCTAACGCAGTGCCGGAGGCGTCGCTTCCTTGAAAGGCGTGCTCCCCCCCGCTACACTCGGCCGTGGCGCCGGGGAGCGCCCAACCGCATTGAAAAAACGGATGAACCTCCCACGCCGTCACCTCGCGATTCTGGCGCTGGCGCTCGCCGCCTGTGGCGGTCCGGACGCCGGACAGGCGGGGGTGAAGGCGGACGCCTCCCCGCTCGTCGCCGCGCTGGCCTCCGACGGCGCGGGGCGGGCGCAGCTCGAGGCCGGCGACACCGGCGCCGCCCAGGCGTCCTTCGAGGCCGCCCTCACCGCCGATCCGAACCGGCTCTCGGCCCTCAACGACCTCGCCGTCTCCTACGCGCTCGACGGCCGCTTCGACGCCTCCCGCCAGCTCCTCGAGGAGGTGGTGGCCCGCGGCGACTCCCGCGACCAGCAGCTCGCCCTCGTGAACCTGGGGGAGCTCTACGCGCTCGACGGCTACGGCACCGCCGCGGCCGCGCACCTCGAGTCGGCCCGCGCCATCGACCCCGGCCGGCCCGAGCCGCTCTACGCCCTCGCGCTCCTCGCCGACGCCCGGGGCGACCTGCCGCAGGCCCGCTCCGCCCTGCGCGACGCGCTGCGCGCCGACGACGGCTCGGGGCGCCGCTCGCTGGCCTTCGTCTACCCGGAGGAGCGGACCCACCTCGAGGCGCTCCTGGCCGAGACCCGGGGCGACCGCGCCGAGGCCCAGGCCCGGTTCCAGCGCCTCGCCGGCGGCCGGTTCCCCGCGCTCGCCGCGGCCGCGCAGAAGCACCTCGAGGAGCCGTAGCGCACCATGGCGCAGGAGGCACCGGAGCTGGGCAGGCGAGAGCGCGAGATCCTCCGCGCGCTCGTGCAGGACTACATCCACACCGGCGAGCCGGTCGCGAGCCAGCCGCTGCTCGCGCGCCACGAGCTCGACTGCTCCCCGGCCACGGTCCGCAACGTCATGGCCGACCTCGAGGCGCTCGGCTACCTCGCCAAGCCGCACGCCTCCTCGGGCCGGATCCCCACCGGCCGCGGCTACCGGCTCTACGTGGACACCCTGCTCAAGGTCCGCCCGCCCTCGGCGCAGGAGCGGGGGCGCATCGAGCGCGCCGCCCAGTCGCCGCCGGCCGGCGGGGCGCTCTTCGAGGACACGGCCGAGCTGCTCCACTCCCTCTCGCACCACGTCGGCGTGGTGACCACGCCTCGCCCGGTGAGCGACCCGGTGCGGCAGCTCGAGTTCGTGCGCCTGCGGGAGCACCGCGTGCTGGCGGTCTTCGTCTCGCAGGCCGGCATCGTCACCAACCAGCTCCTCACCCTCGAGTTCGCCATGGACGCGGGCGAGCTCGAGCGCGCGGCGGGCTACCTCAACGAGAAGCTCGCCACCACCCCGCTCCAGGCGCTGCGCGAGCGCATCCTCGAGGACATGCGCGCCGACCAGTCGGAGCTGCACGGCCTGCTCGCGAAGGCGCTGCGGCTCGCCGAGCAGACCGTCGAGGCCCAGGGGGCGGCGCCCGGCTCGCAGGTGGTGCTGGGGGGCGAGGCGAGCGTCCTCGACGCGCCGGAGTTCGCCGACGTCGGCAAGGCCCGCGCCCTGCTGCGCGCCTTCGCCGAGAAGGACCGCATCCTCCGGGTGCTCGACCGGGTCCTCCACTCGCGCGAGGTGCAGATCTACATCGGCGCCGAGAGCGAGCTCGCCAGCCTGCCGGACCTCACCGGCGAGGTCTCGGTGGTCGCCGCGCCCTACGGCCGGGGCGACTCGGTGCTCGGGACCCTGGCGGTGATCGGACCGACCCGGATGAACTACGCGCGCCTCATCCCGCTCGTCGACCTGACCGCCCGCGAGATCTCGCGGGCCCTCTCGGCCGGGACCGAGCCCTAGGTCGCTCGGCGGCTCCGTCGGTCGCGGGAGCGGGCGGGGGCTGGACGCCCGGGCGGGGCGGCAACGCGCTTTTTTTCGCTCCGACCGTGTGCCACAATCCGGCGACTCTCCACACCTCGCGCCGGGTGTGCCCGTGGGGGGCGGACCGCCGGCGCGCTCTCTCGCAAGGGGCAGGCGTGTCCGAAGAACCGAAGGGCTCCATCTCGGCCGACATCTCCGAAGAGGCGATCGCCGCCGCCGTGGCCGCCGTCGAGCGCAGCCAGGCCGTGCCCGCGGAGGTCGTCGTGGACGGGCCGGCCGAGGCGGCGGTCGAGGCGGCGGCCGCCGAGCTGTCGGCGGCGCGCGAGGACCTCGCCCGGGCGCAGGAGGACCAGGCGAAGCTGCGCGGCGAGCTCGAGGAGGCGCAGGGGCGGTTGCTGCGGACCGCCGCCGACCTGGAGAACGCCCGCAAGCGCGCCGTCCGCGAGAAGGAGGAGCTGCGGAAGTTCGCCGCCGAGCGGCTCCTCAAGGACCTCGCGCCGGTGCTCGACAACCTCGACCGGGCCCTCGCCGCCGCCGCGGCCGACGACCCGCTCTCGAGCGGGGTGCGGATGGTGCGCAAGAGCTTCGAGGACGTGCTCGCCCGCCACGGCGTCCGGATCTTCTCCGCGCTCGGCGAGCCCTTCGACCCGCGCCTCCACGAGGCGCTCCTGCAGGTCGAGTCCGACGCCGCGCCGGGCACGGTGGTGGTCGAGCACGGCCGCGGGTTCCTGCTCGAGGAGCGGCTCCTCCGGCCGGCGATGGTGGGCGTGGCCGCGGCCCGGCCGGCGCCCCCCGAGCCCGCGCCCGCCGCC
>JAJXVM010000121.1 GCA_021782135.1 Myxococcales bacterium
CGCCGACGAGCTGCAGGCGCTCCAGGCGGCCGAGGAGGCCAAGGGGGACGGCGAGCTCGACGAGGTCGAGGCGGCCAGCATCGAGGTCCAGGAGCAGGAGAAGGAGGAGCCCTTCGAGAAGCTCCAGGCGGCGGCGAAGAAGCTCTCGCCGGAGCGGGTGAAGGCGATCCTCGAGACGCTGCTCTTCCTCGCCGAGAAGCCGCTCGGGGTGGAGGAGATCCGCCGCGCCACCGGGCTCGAGCCGGCGCGCGTCGAGAAGGCCCTCGACAAGCTCTCGGGCCACTACCGCGAGGGCGTCTCCGGGATCGTGCTGCACGAGGTGGCCGGCGGCTGGCAGCTGCGCACCAGCCCGGACACCGCCGAGTACGCCCGCCGCTTCCTCAAGGTGAAGCCGCAGCGGCTCACCCGCGCGGCCCTCGAGACCCTCGCCATCATCGCCTACCGCCAGCCGGTGACCCGCCCCGAGATCGAGGAGATCCGCAGCGTGGACTGCGGCGCCGTGGTGAAGGCGCTCCTCGAGCGCAAGCTCATCAAGATCCTGGGCAAGAAGGAGGAGCCCGGGCGGCCCATGCTCTACGGCACCACCCGGGAGTTCCTGGAGTTCTTCGCGCTCAAGGACCTCGCCTCGCTCCCCACGCTGCGCGAGTTCCACGAGCTCTCGGAGGAGCACCGCGACATCGTCGAGAAGGAGGCCCCCGAGCCCGAGGGGCCCGGCATCGAGGGGATCGTCGCCGAGCTCACCGACCCGGCGCTGCGCGCCGCGCTCGAGGCGAGCCAGGCCGAGAGCGACGCCGCCCTCGACGAGCTCGAGCACGCGATGGCCGCCGCCGAGGAGAAGACCCGCGCGGCCGCGGCGGCGCTCGACCCGAAGGCGCCGCCCGCCAACGACGCCGAGCTGCCGCTCGCCACTTCGGAGGGCGGCGCTCCGCCGCCCAAGGCGGAGGGCTAGATGGAGCGCCTGCAGAAGTACCTCGCCGGCGCCGGCGTCGCCTCGCGGCGCAAGGCGGAGGAGCTGATCGCCGCCGGCCGCGTGGAGGTGAACGGCCGGGTGGTGACGGAGCTCGGCACCAAGGTCGATCCCGAGGTCGACCGGGTGGTGTTGGACGGCAAGCCGGTCGGCGGGCCCCAGGGCCGGCGCTACCTGCTGCTCTACAAGCCGCCCGGCTGCGTGACCACCATGAGCGACCCGCAGGGCCGGCCCACCGCCGCGTCCTACCTCGCCGGCGTGCGGGAGCGGGTCTTCCCGGTGGGCAGGCTCGACTACGACGCCGAGGGGGCGGTCCTCTTCACCACCGACGGCGAGCTCGCGAACCGGCTGGCGCACCCGCGCTACGGCCACCGGCGCGTCTACCTGGTCAAGGTGAAGGGCGACGCCTCGGCCGGCGCCGCGCCCGGCACCGCCGCCGCGCTGGCGCCCCGGCTCGAGGACTCGCTGGCGCGGCTGCGCGAGGGGGTCCGGCTCGAGGACGGGCCGGCGAAGGCGCTCTCGGTCGAGATCCACGAGCGGACCGAGAAGAACGTCTGGCTCCGCGTCGAGGTGGGCGAGGGGCGGTACCACCTCGTGAAGCGGCTCTGCGAGGCGGTGGGGCTCACCGTGCTCCGGCTCTTCCGGCCCGAGTTCGGCGGCGTCTCCGTCCAGGGGCTCCGCCCCGGCACCTTCCGCGATCTCACGCCCGAGGAGCTGCGCGCGACGCGCGCGCTGGTGGGGCTCGAGGGGCGGCGCGGGGAGCACGACGTGTCCGGGATCGACGAGGCCCGGGAGGCGCCGCCGCGCCGGCCGCTCCCCAAGGCGGCGCGTCGCCACGGTCACGGCCCGCCGGCTCCGAAGGCGAGCCCGGCCCCCTCTCCGTCCCTCCCCCGCTCCGCGGGAGAGGGGAAGAGGTCCGGCGAGGAGTCGGAGCGCCGCGGCGCCGCTCCGGCCGCATCCGCCCGCCCCGAGCGCCGCGGTGGTCCTCCGGCCGCCGCCGGGCGCCCCGAGCGCCGCGGCGGTCCTCCCTCCCCGCCGCGCGGGGAGGGCAGGCGGCAGGGCGCGCCCGCCGGCGGCATGCCCTTCCCTCCCTCCCCGCCGCGCGGGGAGGGCCGGGGAGGGGCGGCCAGGAAGCCTCCGCGGCGCAGGTAGCCGCGGCCCGGAAGCCTCAGCCGACGAGCCCGAGCGCGCGCTCCGCGAAGAGGATCAGGAGCGAGCCCGCCAGGGTGACCGCGGTGACCACCGCGCCGATGCGGAGGAACCGCCAGAAGCCGATGTGGACCCGGCCGCCGGCCATCTCGAGGACGATGATGTTGGCCACCGAGCCGACCACGGTGAGGTTGCCGGCCAGCGAGGCGGTGAGCGCCGTGGCGAGCCAGCCGAGTCCCGGCTCGGCGAGCCGCGGCACCCAGTGACCGGCCAGCACCACGAACGGCACGTTCGAGACCACCTGGGAGGCGGCCACCGTGAAGAGCGAGAAGACGGTCACCTGACGGACGGCGCCGGCTCCGAGGGCGGGCGAGATGGCGCGGTGCATCTCCTCCGCCGCGCCGGCCTTGCCGACCCCGGCCACCACCACGAACAGGCCGGCGAAGAAGAGCAGCAGCGGCCAGTCCACCCGCAGGAGCGCCTCGCGCGGCGCGCGGCCGGAGATGGCCATGCAGAGCGCGGCCCCGAAGAGCGCGGTCCAGGCGAGGGGGAGGCCGGCGAGGAAGCCGGCGACGACCAGCGCGGTGCAGAAGAGGGCGCGCCGCAGCGGCTTCGGGTGGATCGTGGGCCGCCCCGGCCGGCGCGCGGCGAGCGTGGCGCGGGAGAGCACCCGGCGAAAGAGGAGCTCCAGGGTGAGACCCACCGCCGCCAGGGAGAAGGCGGCGGGGAGCGCCAGCGCCGCGGCGAACCGCGCGTAGGGGATGCCCGAGAGCGTCGCCACGATCATGTTCTGGGGGTTGCCGGTCGGCGTCGCGACGCTGCCGGCGTTGGCGCCGAAGGCGAGCGCGAGCAGGTAGGGAGTCGGCGGGAGCTCGGCGTCGTCCACCACCCGCAGCACGAGCGGGGTCATCATCAGGCAGACGGTGTCGTTCACCAGGAACGCCGAGAGCGCGCCCGCGGTGAGGACCAGCCCCCAGAGCAGGGCGCGCGGCGTGCGGACCGCGCTCACCACGCGCCAGCTGGCCCAGCCGAAGAACCCGGCCTCGGTCAGGTAGGCGGAGAGGATCATCATCCCCAGCAACAGGCCCAGCGTGTCTCCGTTGATCGCGGCGCCCGCCTCCGCCGGCCGGAGCACGCGCAGCCCGACCATCAGCACGGCGCCCAGCAGGGCGGCGGCGGGCCGATCGAGGGACAGGCCGGGGAACCGCCCGGCGGCGATGGCCACGTAGGTGAGGGCGAAGATCAGGACGGCGACGGTCACGGGCTGCTTGTAGCCCGCTCCGCACCGGAAAGGGACGGGATGTGCGCGCCGCGCCCGGCCGGCCGCGCCGCCGGACGACCCGCCTGGGCCGAGCCGGCGAATACCTCGCCACGCGCGCGGGGGCTAGAGTGGCGAAGTGACCCCCATCACGCTCGACGGCAGCTCCGGCGAGGGGGGCGGGCAGATCCTCCGCACCGCGCTCGCCCTCTCGGCCATCACCGGAAAACCGTTCGAGATCCAGCAGGTTCGGGCCAGCCGGCTGAAGCCTGGGCTCCGGCCACAGCACCGCGAGGCGGTGCGCGCGGTGGCGCTCATCACCGGGGCCGATGTGGAGGGGGACGAGGTGGGCTCCGCCCGGCTGTCCTTCCATCCCCGTGAGCCGGTCCGCCCGGGCGATCACCGGTTCGACATCGGGACCGCGGGCTCGACCCCGCTGCTCTTCCAGACCCTCTGCTGGCCGCTCGCGCTGGCGGGCGGGGCCTCGCACCTGACGCTGCGGGGAGGGACGCACCAGGACTACGCCCCGAGCTTCCACTACCTGGCCCTGGTCTGGGCGCCGGCGGTGGCGAGGCTCGGTTTCCGGTTCGAGCTGGCGCTGCAGGCGGCCGGCTTCTACCCGGAGGGCGGCGGCGAGTTCGGCGCGGTGGTGGAGCCGGCGCACGCCATGCCGGCGCTCGACCTGCGCCAGCGCGGGACGCTGCGCGAGGTGGAGGTGGTGTCGATGGTGGCCGGGCTCGGCTTCGAGATCGCCGAGCGCCAGGCCGCCCGCGCGGTCAAGCGGCTGCGCGATCAGGGGGTCGCCGCCGAGGCCACCTGCGTGCCGGTGCCGGCGCGGCTCTCGACGGGCGCGCACCTGCTGGTGGTCGGCCACTTCGAGCGCTCCCGCTCCGGGCACGGGGCCATCGCCGACCGGGCGGCGACGCCCGAGCGCACCGCGGACGACGCGGTGGGCGACTTCCACGAGTTCCTCGCCGCCGGCGCGGCCGTGGACGCCCACCTCGGCGACCAGCTGCTGGTGCCGGCGGCGCTGGTCGCCGCCGGCCTCCTCCACCCGCCCGCCGGCGTGGTGCCGATCACCCGGTATTCCGTGGCGCGGGTGACGCAGCACCTCCTCACCAACGCCGAGGTGATCCGGCGCTTCCTCGACGTCGAGGTCGAGGTGATCGGCGTCGAGGGGCAGGAGGGCGCGGTGTCGGCTGGCCCGCGCGGCGCGGTTTCGCTATAAGAAACGCCCCATGGCACTCGACATCCAGACCGCCCTCGCCGCGCTGCGGAAGGTGCAAGACCCGGAGCTTCGCCGCGACCTCGTGACCCTCGGCATGGTGAAGGACGTGCAGGTCTCGGGGGAGACGGTTTCGCTGCAGGTGGAGCTCACCACCCCGGCCTGCCCCCTCCGGGAGACCATCGGCAAGGACGTCGAGGCGGCGCTGCGCGGCGCCGGCTTCCGCGAGGTGAAGCTGCGCTTCGGCGCGAACGTCCGCTCCGCCCCCGGCTCGACCGAAGGCCAGCTCACGCCCGGGGTCAAGAACATCATCCTGGTCGGAGCCGGGAAGGGCGGGGTCGGCAAGAGCACGGTGGCCATCAACCTCGCCGTCGCGCTCGCCCGCGCCGGCGCCAAGGTCGGCATCCTCGACGCCGACATCTACGGCCCGTCGGTGCCCATCCTCACGGGCGTGGACCAGAAGCCGGTCTCGAAGGACGGCAACCGCCTCGAGCCGCTCGAGGCGCACGGCATCCGGGTGATGTCGATCGGGTTCCTCATCGACCCCGACCAGGCGCTCATCTGGCGCGGGCCGATGGTGACCTCGGCGCTGGTGCAGCTGCTGCGCGACGTGAACTGGGGCGAGCTCGACTACCTCGTGCTCGACCTGCCGCCGGGCACCGGCGACGTCCCGCTCACGCTCGCCCAGAACGTGCGGGCCGCCGGCGTGGTGCTGGTCTCGACCCCGCAGGACCTGGCCCTCGCCGACGTCATCCGCGCCAAGCTCATGTTCGACAAGGTGAGCATCCCTGTGCTGGGCATCGTGGAGAACATGTCCTCCTTCATCTGCCCGCACTGCCGGCAGGAGACGCAGGTCTTCAGCCACGGTGGCGCCCGGCTGGCGGCCGAGAAGATGGGGATCCGCTTCCTGGGGGAGATCCCGCTCGACCTGGCGGTCCGGGAGGGCGGGGACGCCGGGGTGCCCATCGTCGCGGGCCAGCCGGAGAGCCCGCAGGCGCAGGCCTTCCTGGCGATGGCCCGCAACGTCGCCGGCGCGGTGAGCACCCAGGTGACGAAGACGCCGAGGTTGCCCGTGATCGGGGCTCAGCCGCGCGGCTGAGACCTCGAGGAGGGGGGAGCGGATGTCCGAGGAGAAGCCGCCAGAGGAGCTGCGCGAGGACGAGGAGAGCCCCGAGTCGGCCATGCCGCGCGGCTTCGTGGCCGACGCGGTCCGCAAGGCGGTGCTGGCGGGAGTCGGGGCGCTCTTCCTCACGGAGGAGGGGGCCAAGAAGCTGGCGCGCGACTGGAAGCTCCCGAAGGAGGTGCTCACCTACGTGCTCGGGCAGGCCACCTCCGCCAAGCAGGAGATCCTGCGGGTCTTCACCGAGGAGACCCGCAAGTTCATGGAGTCGGAGGCGCTCCGCCGGGAGTTCCTGAAGCTGCTCACCTCGATGTCCATCGAGGTGAAGGCCGAGATCCGGCTGCGCGAGGCGGCTCCGGGCAAGATCAAGGCGCACCTGGAGGGCACGCAGGTGAAGCCGCGCTTCCGCAAGCGGAAGGGCGAGGGCGAGGAAGAAGGAGAGGGCGGCGGCGAGGCGTGAAGCTCGCCGCGCGCATCCTGTTCCTCGCCGGGGCGATCGGCGTCGGGCTGTTCCTGCTCCGCGCCGCGCCGCGCGACGTGGTGCTGGTGTACGCCATCGAGGGCGCGCCGCGGCCCACCGGCCTCGAGGTGCAGATCCTCCGCGATGGCGAGACCGTCCGGCACGCCGAGTTCCGGTTCGCGCGGGGCGCGCCGGCGCAGGTCCGCCACCCCGTCAAGCTGCCCGACGGCCGCTACACGCTCCGCTTCCGGTTCTCCGCGCCGGGCGCGCCGCCGGCCTCGCTGGAGCGGCCGCTCACGGTGGACGAGAGCGGGCCGGTGGTGATCCACCTGGACGTCGGCGACCGCTGAGTTTCGCGCTACGAAACGCCGCCCCCGCCAAACCGGCGCGGCGGCCCTCCAGATGGGCCGGTCCGGGCTTCACCCGCCGTTTCGCGGGCTCCGCGTGGCAGGATGGCCGTCGCGGCGCGCTGCGCCGTCGCGGCGCCCCAACCCGGGTTCCCGCACCAGGAGGAGCGGATGGCGATCGAGCGGATGGCAGTGATCGGGGCTGGCCAGATGGGGGGCGGCATCGCCCAGGTGGCGGCCCAGGCAGGGCTCAAGGTGCTGCTGGCGGACGCCACGCCCGACCTGGCCACGCGGGGCCTCGCCAGGCTGGGCGGAGCGCTCGGGAAGCTGGTGGAGAAGGGGAAGCTCCCGGCGGCGGAGCGCGACGCCGTCCTGTCGCGCATCCGGGTGGCCGAGTCGGTCGAGGCCTGCGCCGAGGCGGACCTGGTCATCGAGGCGGTGGTCGAGAAGGAGGAGGTGAAGCGGCAGCTCTTCCAGCGCGTCGATCCGCTGCTCGCGCCCCACGCCATCCTGGCCTCGAACACCAGCTCGATCTCGATCACCGCGCTCGCCGCCTCGACGCGCCGGCCGGAGCGGTTCATCGGCATGCACTTCATGAACCCCCCGCCGGTCATGCAGCTCGTCGAGGTCATCCGCGGGCTCCAGACCAGCGACGAGACCTGGTCCGAGGTCACCGCGCTGGCGAAGCGGCTCGGGAAGATCACCGTCACCTCGAAGGACGTGCCCGGCTTCATCGTGAACCGGGTGCTCATCCCGCTCATCAACGAGGCCTGCTTCGCCCTCCAGGAGGGGCTCGCCACCCCCGAGGACATCGACACCGCGGTGAAGCTCGGGCTCAACCACCCGATGGGCCCACTCACGCTCGCCGACTTCATCGGCCTCGACACCTGCCTGTACATCGCCGAGGTGCTGCACCGCGAGCTGGGCGAGGACAAGTACCGTCCGGCGGCGCTCCTGCGCCAGCACGTCGCCGCCGGCTGGCTGGGGCGCAAGACGGGGCGCGGCTTCTACCGGTACGGAGGGTGAGCATGGCCCCGATCGACCTCGAGAACCTGACCTACGAGGCGGCCGACGGCGTCGGGACCGTGACCGTCGCGCGCGAGAAGGCGCTCAACGCCCTCGACGAAAAGACGCTGCGGGAGCTGCTGGCGGTGCTCGACGCCGTGCGCCTCGATCGCGACCTGCGCGCGCTCATCGTCACCGGGAAGGGCGACAAGGCCTTCGTCGCCGGCGCCGACATCGCCGCGATGTCGACGCTCGGGCCGCTGCGGGCGCGTCGCTTTGCCGACCTGGGACACCGCGTCTGCGCCGGGCTGGAGGAGCTCGAGCTGCCCACCATCGCCGCCGTGAACGGCTTCGCGCTCGGCGGCGGCCTGGAGCTGGCGATGGCCTGCGACCTCGTCTACGCGAGCGATCGGGCCCGCTTCGGCCAGCCGGAGGTGAACCTCGGGCTCATGCCCGGGTTCGGGGGCACGCAGCGGCTCGCCCGCCGGGTGGGGCCGATGCGGGCCAAGGAGATGATCTTCTCGGGCGCGATGTACGGCGCCGAGCAGGCGCGGGCCATGGGGCTCGCGCTCGAGGTGGTCCCGCACGGCGAGCTGCAGGCCTTCTGCCGCGAGAAGGCGCGCCTCATCGCCTCCCGCGGTCCGGTGGCGGTGGCGCGGTCGAAGCGGGCCATCCAGGTCGGGGCCGACGAGAGCCTGGCCTCGGGCTGCGAGCTGGAGCGGGAGTCCTTCGGACTTTTGTTCGGCACCGCCGACGCGGCGGAGGGCATGCGGGCGTTCCTGGAGAAGCGCGCGCCCGCCTTCAAGGGAAGCTGAGGAGGGAGGCCGATGCAGGTCGAGCTCACCGAGGAGCAGCGCCAGGTCCAGAAGCTCTGCCGGGAACTCGCGGACGCCGAGTTGCGGCCCCAGGCGCGCCGCTGGGACGCGGAGCACACCTTCCCGCGCGAGGCGGTGAAGAGGCTCGGCGAGCTGGGGCTGATGGGGGTGGCCGTGCCGGCGGAGTGGGGCGGCGCCGGCATGGACGCCGTCTCCTACGCGGTCGCCATGGAGGAGATCTCGCGCGGCTGCGCCGGCACCGGCGTCATCATGAGCGTCAACAACTCCCTCTACTGCGACCCGCTGCTGAAGTACGGCAGCGAGGAGCAGAAGCGCGAGTTCCTGGCCCCCTTCGCCAGGGGCGAGCGGCTGGGCGCCTTCGCGCTGACGGAGCCGATGAGCGGCTCGGACGCGGCCGAGATGCGGACGGTCGCGGTGGCCCGGGGCGACGACTACGTCCTCGACGGCACCAAGAACTTCATCACCAACGGCCCCCAGGCCGACGTGATCCTGGTCTTCGCGATGACCGATCGCGCCAAGGCCCACCGCGGCATCAGCGCCTTCCTGGTTCCCACCGACGTCCAGGGCTTCTCCCGCGGCCGCGCCGACGAGAAGGTCGGCATCCGGGCCTCCGGATCCTGCTCGATCTTCTTCGAGGGCTGCGCCATCCCGAAGCGGTACCGGCTGGGCGGAGAGGGGGACGGGTTCAAGGTGGCCATGTCCACCCTCGACGGCGGCCGCATCGGCATCGCCGCCCAGGCGCTCGGCATCGCGCGGGCCGCCTACGAGGAGGCGCTCGCTTACGCCAAGGAGCGCCACTCCTTCGGCAAGAAGATCGCGGAGCACCAGGCCATCCAGTTCATGCTCGCCGACATGGCGACCGAGCTCGACGCCGCCCGGCTGCTGGTCTGGCGGGCGGCGGCGCTCAAGGACCGGCAGGTCCGCCACTCCGCCGAGAGCGCCATGGCCAAGCTGTACGCCTCCGAGATGGCCGAGCGCGTGACCAGCAAGGCGGTCCAGATCCACGGCGGCTACGGGTACGTGAAGGAGTTCGACGTCGAGCGGCACTGGCGCGACAGTCGCATCACCGAGATCTACGAGGGGACGAGCGAGATCCAGCGGCTCGTCATCTCGGGCGCGGTGCTGAAGGACTGAGGCGAGCGAGGCGGGCGGTGGACTTCGAGCCGACCGGCGAGCAGGCGGCGGTGACGGCGCTGGCGCGGCGCCACGCCGAGGAGCGGCTCGCGCCCGCCGCGGCCCGGCGCGACGGCGAGGGGCGGTTCCCGGCCGACGCCCTCCGGGAGCTCGC
>JAJXVM010000122.1 GCA_021782135.1 Myxococcales bacterium
GGCTCGGCGGCGCCACCAGCGCGGCCAGCTCGACCGCCTCCGGCCCGGTCGCGGCCAGGGCGGCGCCGAGGGCGCCGAGCGAGAGCCCGACCAGCCCCACCGGGCCGCGCCGCGCCGCCAGGGCGGCGAGCAGCCGAAGCTCGAGCACCTGCTGCTCCACGGTGGCGCGCAGGGCGGGGAGGTCGAGGCTGACGAACCCCTCGCCGCTGCGCCCGGCCCCCGCGCGCTCGAGGTGGTGCGGCGGCGAGGCGAGCCAGACCTCCCACCCGAGCCGGGCGAAGAGCCGGGCCCAGCCGGCCACCAGCCCCGGGCGGGCGATCTTCCAGGGCGGGACGAGCACCAGGGTGCCCCGGCGCCGGCCGCGCGCCGGGGTCACCCGCACCGAGAGCCGGTCGTCGCTCGCGCGGGGACGGGGGGAGGGGCAGCTCCACCGGCCGCGCGCCGGCGGGGCCTCCGGGAGCGCGGGCAGCGGGCCGAAGCAGGAGAGCGGCGCCGTCGAGCCGGGGCGCCAGGGCTGCGCCGCGCGCGGCCGCCGGTCCTCGCTCCACATGGCGAGGGCGTCGAGCGCGGCGTGCAGGGGCGGGAACCGCACCCCCCCAGCATCGCGCCCGGGCCGGCCGGCCGCACGGCCCTGCCCCGAGTGGGAACGGATCGCGGCAAGATGCCGGAATGAGGGGGCATGAAGGGTGCCCCACTTGCCGGAGGCGCGTCGCCGCGGCTCCGGTAAGGATCTCCGGCTCGGAGAGCGGAGATGAAGCTCGATCCAGGATTCCTCGACCGTCGCCCCGAGGAGGGCGCGCGCCTCGTCGCCCTGTCGCTCTGCGAGAAGGCCGAGCGGGCGGCGGTGGAGATCGGCGGCCCGGAGGACGCCGAGGCGCTGCACGACTTCCGGGTGGCGCTGCGCCGGCTGCGCACCACCATCGACGGCTACGACCCCTGCCTCGCCGGGATCGGGCGCCGGCGGAGCGCGCGCCGCCTGAAGAAGCTCGCCCGCGCCACCAACCCTGCCCGGGACGCGCAGGTGCAGCTCGAGTGGCTCGGCCGGCACGGGCCCAAGCTGCGCGCGCGCCACCAGGGCGCGGTCGCCTGGCTCTCGGCGCGGCTGGAGCGGCGGCGCGAGGAGGCGGAGGACGAGGCGCGGTCCGAGCTGGCGCCGCGGTTCCGTCGCTTCGCCGCCAGGCTCCGGGGCAGGCTGGAGCGGTTCGAGGGCCAGCTCGGGGACGGAGGTCCGCAGCCGGTCTTCGCCGAGGCGATGGCGGGCGCCCTCCGCGAGGGGGCGCGCTCGCTGCGGGAGCGCATGGCGGCGGTGTCCGGCGCGGACGAGGAGCGGCCCATCCACAAGGCCCGCATCGCGGCGAAGCGGCTCCGGTACCTGCTCGAGCCGCTCCGCGGCCACCCGCGCGTCGACGCCGAGCAGGCCGTCGCGGGGCTGAAGGAGCTGCAGGACCTCCTCGGGGGGCTTCACGACCTGCACGTCCTCGCGGGCGTGGTCTCGGAGGCGCTGCGCGAGGCGGCGGTCGAGCTGTCGGAGCGGCTGCACGCGCGGGTCTACGCCGGGGAGGGCGGGCTCGAGGGGCTCAAGGGAGAGCTGCGCCGGAACCTGCGCCCGGGGCTGCTGGCCATCGACCGGCTGGTGCGGCGGGAGCGCGACGTGCTCTTCGAGCGGCTCGGGCGCGAGTGGCTGGCCGGCGGCCTCGACCGGCTCGAGGCGGCGGTGGAGGAGCTGTCGGGGGCCCTGGAGGGAGGGCGGCGCGACGCCGGGCGGGAGGCCGCGCCTCCGGAGACCGCGCCGCGGGGCGCCGGGGCGCCGCCGGCCTGAGCATGCGAGGCAGGCCGAGGAAACACCCGGCGGACGGCTTCTGGACGGAACCCCGCTTCGCGGATAAGGGATCCGGCGGGAGGTCGCGCTTGGAACCCGAGGCCGAGGTCAAGGACGCGCGCGGAGCGTCGCCGTACGTGAACCGCGAGTTGAGCCTGCTCCAGTTCCAGCACCGGATCTTCGAGGAGGCGCGCGATCCGGCGAACCCGCTCCTCGAGCGGGTGAAGTTCCTCTCCATCGTCGCCTCCAACCTCGACGAGTTCTTCATGATCCGGGTGGCGGGCCTGAAGCAGCAGCTCGCCGCCGGGTTCGGCGAGCCCTCGCTCGACGGCCTCACCCCCGCCCAGCAGCTGGCGGAGATCCGGCGCGAGGCGCTGGCGCTCCACCGGGCCCTGGGCGAGTGCCTGCACAACGAGCTGTTGCCGCAGCTCGCCGCCGCGGGCATCCAGCTCCTCGACTACCCGGCGCTCAACGAGAAGGAGGTCGCGCAGGCGCGGGCCTACTTCGACGAGATGGTCTTCCCGGTGCTCACGCCGCTGGCCTTCGACCCGGGGCGCCCCTTCCCGCACATCTCCAACCTGAGCCTCAACCTGGCGGTGCTGGTGGAGGGCAGCGACGGGACCGAGCGCTTCGCCCGCATCAAGGTGCCGGACACCTTGCCGCGGCTGGTCCCGGTGAGCCGCGCCTCCGGCGTGGTCCGCAAGGACGGGACCGAGCCGCACCGCCAGGGCTTCGTCTGGCTGGAGCAGCTCGTCGCCGCCAACGCCGACCGGCTGTTCCCGGGGATGAGGATCCTCGAGGTCCACCCGTTCCACGTGGTCCGGGACGCCGACATCGTGCTCCAGGAGATGGAGGCCGCCGACCTCCTCGAGAGCATCGAGCAGGGGGTGCGTCAGCGCCGCTTCGGCTCGGTGGTGCGGCTCGACGTGACCCCGTCCATGCCGCCGCGGCTGCGCGACCTGCTCGCCGAGAACCTGGAGATCGGGCCGCTCGACGTCTTCGCGGTCGAGCCGCCGCTGGCGCTCTCCACCCTGGCGCCGCTCGCCAGCCTCGATCGCCCGGACCTCAAGTTCCCCACCTTCGTGCCCGCCATCCCGGCGCGCCTGCAGGGGCTCGACGCCGAGGACGATCTCTTCGCCGCCATCCGGCGCCAGGACGTCCTGCTGCACCACCCCTTCGACAGCTTCGATCCGGTGGTGGAGTTCCTGCGCAAGGCCGCCCGCGACCCGAACGTGGTGGCCATCAAGCAGACGCTCTATCGCGTGGGGCGCAACTCGCCGGTGGTGAAGGCGCTGCTCGAGGCGAGCCAGAACCGCAAGCAGGTGGCGGTGCTGGTGGAGCTGAAGGCCCGCTTCGACGAGGAGAGCAACATCGGCTGGGCGCGGGCGCTCGAGGCCGAGGGCGTGCACGTCATCTACGGCCTGCTGGGCTTCAAGACCCACTCCAAGGTCGCGCTGGTGATCCGGCGCGAGGGCGGCCGGCTGGTCCGCTACGTCCACCTCTCCACCGGCAACTACAACGCGGTGACCGCGAGCGCCTACACCGACCTCGGCCTCTTCACCTGCGCCGAGGACATCGGCAAGGACGTGACCGAGCTCTTCAACTACCTCACCGGCTACTCGCGGCAGCACGACTACCAGCGGCTGCTGGTCGCGCCCATCAACCTGCGCGAACGGCTCACCGGGCTGGTGGAGCGGGAGATCGCCCACGCCCGCGACGGCCGCGAGGCGCGCCTGGTCTTCAAGATCAACGCCCTGGTGGACCGCGAGATGATCGACCTGCTGGTGCGCGCCAGCCAGGCCGGGGTGACGGTGGACCTGCTGGTGCGCGGCATCTGCTGCCTGCGTCCGGGCGTGCCCGGGCGGAGCGAGCGGATCCGGGTGGTGAGCATCGTCGGGCGCTTCCTCGAGCACAGCCGGATCTTCTGGTTCCGCAACGGCGGGGCCGAGGAGGTCTACCTGGGCAGCGCCGACCTCATGCCGCGCAACCTCGATCACCGGGTGGAGGTGCTCTTCCCGGTGCTCGACCCGGCGCTGGTGCGGCAGGTCCGGGACGGCATCCTCGAGACCTACCTGCGGGACGACGTGCGCGCGCGCCAGATGCGCGCCGACGGCAGCTACGTCCGGCTCGCGCCGGGGCCGGGGGAGCCGCGCCGCGACAGCCAGGCGGCGCTGATCGCGGCCCGCTCCGGCCGGATCCTGCCGCCCGAGCCGGCGACCGCCGCCACCCACCGGCCGGCCCAGGTGATCGCGCTCGAGCACCCGGCGCGCGGCTGACGGTCAAGGGGGCGGGACCGGGACCAGCCGCTCGCGCCGCATCCCGAGCAGCTCGCGCGCCACGATCTGCGCCGCGGCCGCGGCCGGGACGGCGATCACCGCGCCGAGCACCCCCATGAACTCCGCCAGGAAGAGGATGGCGAGCAGGGTGATGAGCGGGTTCACGTGCACGGTGCGGCGGAACACCAGCGGGCCGAGCACGTTGCCCTCGAGCTGCCCGTAGAGGAGGAAGTAGATCGCCACCGCGAGCGCCTTCCAGAGCCCGCCCGTGGCGAGGGCGAGGAGGGTGATGGCGGCGCCGGCCACCAGGGGCCCGGCGTAGGGCACCAGGCTCGAGCTGCCGCTCAGGATCCCGAGGGGGAGGAAGAAGGGGAGCCCGGCGATGGCCAGCGCGGCGGTGGTGAGGGTGGCGTTGACGGCGCAGATGCCCAGCAGCCCGCCGAGGTAGCCGCCGATCGAGCGGTAGATCTTGCCGCCGATGCGCTGGTAGCGCTCCCGCGCGCCGGAAGGCAGCTCGGCGAGCGCCGCCCCGACCAGCTCGCGCCCGAAGACGAGCATGAAGATCGCGAGGAACGCGAAGGCGACCACCGCGCCGGCGGCCGAGACGAAGCCCCCGATGGCCGACAGGACCGGGCTCACCGCGCCGGTCGCCGCGGGCCCCGCCTTCACGAGCTCGGTCCGGAGGTCGAGCTGTTGCAGCGCCGAGGAGAGGATCGGCAGGTCCTGCAGCTTCCGCCAGAGCTCGGGCACCTGGTCCACGAGCGCGCGGGCCTGCGCGACCACGGGCGGCACGAGCAGGATCCCGAGCCCCGCGGCGAGGAGCAGCAAGGCCAGCAGCACGAGCGCGATCGCCAGTCCCCGGCGGAGCCCCCGGCGGACCGCCGCCTCGACGGCGTGGTCGAGCGCGACCGCCGCGAGCGCGCTCGCCACGCTCAGCATGAGCGACAGCCGGGTGCGGACCACGAACAGCACCAGCGCGGCCACCAGCAGCACCGCGAAGCAGACGGTGAAGGCGGTCCGGAGCGTGACCTGGGAGCGGTGGCGCGCGGGGAGCGTGGGGACGGGCGTCAGGGCGCACCTCTGCCCGGCGGCGCGGGTGCGCGGCGCCGGGCAGTGCTCAAGCTGGGGCGCCCGCGCCGCGCGGCAACCCGGCCCCGTGCGCCGCGGCGCCGATCAGCGCCGGCGAAGACGCCCGGGGTGCACGAAGGCCAGCCGCTCGCCCAGGTGCAGGCCCGGCAGGTGGCCGGACAGGCGCAGGCGGTGCAGGAGGTCGAGGAGCGCCCGGCGGCGCGCGCAGGCGAGCGCGAGCCCCACGCCGAGCAGCGCCAGCGGGCCGGCCTCCCCGGCGCCGACCAGGCTGGCGCCCGGGTCGGCGGCGGCCGCGGGCAGCGCGAAGAGCGCCAGGAGGAGGAGGGCGGCGGGCCAGAGGAGCTTGCTCACGGGGACCTCGGAGGTGCGAGGGGTTGCGTGTGGGAGAACCGGGCCCGAATCCACACCGTTCCCTGCTCCCCATCGGGGGATCCGCGCCGGGCGCGGGCGAGCGGTTCGGCCTGAATCCCCGCGGCGCTCGCCGGCTCGAACGGGCGTAGGATTCGAACCCGACGAGGTGGACGAACGATGCCGATCTACGAGTACGCCTGCGCCTCCTGCGGGAAGGTCTTCGAGGAGCTCATCCTGCGCGCGCGGGACGAGGCCGAGGTGACCTGCCCGGGCTGCGGTCGCCGCGAGGTGACGCGGCAGATGTCGCGGCCGGCGGCGACCGCCTCCTCCGGGAGCGGCGGGGGCGGCCCGGGTCGCGGCTGCGGCCCCGTCGGTTGAGGCATCTGAGTCGCCCGGTCGGGCGACACGCGAAGGCCGCGCGGCCGGGGCAACCCGGCCGCTACCCCGGAGCCGCGGAGAGGAGCACCTGCTCGAGCTCCTCCGCGCGATAGGGCTTCTGGAGGAAGTGCACGCCGGGCTCGGCGCGCAGGGCGTCGAGGTCCGCCCCGGCGCTGAACCCGGAGGAGATCACCACCGGCAGCTCGGGCCGCAGCGCTCGCAGCGCGGCGACCACCTGCCGGCCGGTCATGTCCGGCATCATCATGTCCACGATGGCGAGGTCGATCTCCTCGCCGCCGGCGCGGAGCCGCTCCAGCGCGGCCCGGCCGCCGTCGCACTCGATGGGCCGGTGGCCGCAGGTGCGCAGGAGCAGCGCCAGCGAGCGCCGCACGTTCGCCTCGTCGTCCACGAGGAGCACCCCCAGGCCGCGGGCCGTGGCCGCCGGCGCGGCGTGCGCCGGGAGCGGGGCGGAGAGCAGCGGCTCCGCCGCGCCCGCGGACGCGGGGAGGAGCAGCTTCACCGCGGTGCCGCGGCCGGGCTCGCTCTCCACCAGCACCGCGCCGCGGTGGCCGGTCACCGTCCCGTAGACCTCGGCCAGGCCCAGCCCCGAGCCCTCGCCCACTCCCTTGGTGGTGAAGAACGGCTCGAAGAGGTGGGCGCGGGCCTCGGCGCTCAGCCCCACGCCGCTGTCCCGCACCGAGAGCTCGACGTAGCGGCCCGGCGAGAGGTCGAAGGGGAGCGCCGCGCAGGCCGCCTCGTCGAGCTCGACCCGGCGGCTCGCGAAGGTCAGCGTGCCCCCGTCCGGCATGGCGTCGCGGGCGTTGAGGCCGAGGTTCAGCAGGGCGGCGTGGAGCCGGTCCGGATCCCCGCGCACCTGCGCCGGCCCCGGGGCCAGCTCGGCGCGGATCGCGATCCGCTTGTCGAGCCCGGGCCGCAGGAGCGCCACCACGTCCTCCACGGCGCGGCGGACGTCCAGGGGCACCGCCCGGGGCGGCTCCTTGCGCGCGTAGTTGAGGAGCTGGCGCGTGAGGGCCGCCGAGCGCAGCGCCGCATCGAGCACTCCGTCGGCGACGCGCCGGAGCTCCCGGTCCACCCCCAGGGCGGCGCGCAGGTGCTCCGCGCCGTTCACGATCCCGGTGAGCTGGTTGTTGAAGTCGTGGGCCACCCCGCCCGCGAGGCGGCCGATGGCCTCGAGCTTCTCGGACTGCCGGAGCCGGTCCTCCATCCGCCGGCGCTCGGTGACGTCGCGGCCCACGCCGACGATCTCCACCACCCGCCCCGCCGGATCGAGGATGGCGGTGTCGGCCCAGGCGAGCCAGCGCCAGCCGTCCGCGGTCAGCGCCCGCTGCTCCATGTAGGCGGCGTGCGGCGGGCGGTAGAGCGCCTCCATGGCGCGCGCGGTCGGCTCGCGGTCGTCCGCGTGCACGAGCGGCATGAAGCTCCTGCCCAGGAGCTCCCACTCCTGCTTCCCGAAGGTGCGGCAGTAGCTCGGGCTCACGAACAGGAACCGGCCCTGGAGGTCGACCTTCACCACCATGTCGGTCTGGTTCTCCACCAGGAGCCGGTAGTTCTCCTCGCTGCGCCGGAGCGCCTCCGCGCCGAGCCGGCGGTCCTCGACCACGCTGGCCGTGAAGAGCACGGTCAGCGTCGCCACGGCGCAGAAGACCTGGGCCGACTCGATCCCCGGCCCCTGCACGCCGGCCTCGAGCGCCTCGCGCGCGAAGACGCCGACGCCGGCGGCCGTGACCGCGAGCGCGAGGAGCGTGGTGAGCAGGGCCACCAGCGTCGCGCCGCGCAGCCCGAAGCGCAGCGCGGACCAGGCGAGCACCGGCAGCAGCAGCACCTCCTCGGCCAGCGGGCTGGGCCGCGGGTTCAGGAACACGGCCCAGGCCACCGCCGCGGAGAGCGCCAGGAAGCCCAGCAGCTCCGCCAGGCCCCGCTGGCCGAAGAGCCGCAGCCGGCGCTGCGGCTCGGCCCAGGCGAGGAGCAGGGCCCCGAAGCTCAGCATCCCCAGCCCGGTGCCGGCCCAGAGCGTGGGCCAGGCGCGCCAGAAGGGCTGCTTTCCGGCGGCCGCGAGCGCCGCCGCCGGGAGGAGGGTCGTGGCACCCACCGTGAACAGCGGGCCGGCGGCGACGAAGGCGAGGACGTCCCTCGTCCTGGCGAGCCGGGGTTGCCCTCCGCAGGCGCGGGCGATGAGCCAGGCGGCGAGCCAGCCCTGGGCCGCGTTGGTGAGGACGAAGGCGCCGGCCACGAGCAGCGGCTGGCCGGCGGCCAGGTCGAAGACCGCGAGCGGCGCCGTGCCCGCGAACAGGATCGCCGCCCAGCGGCGCCGGTCCGAGAGCAGGAGCAGCGCCACCAGCACGCCCGAGGGGGGCCAGAAGAGCGCGATCCGCCCCGGGCCAGGGCCGAGGGCCAGCCCCAGCCAGCAGAGCCCGAAGCTCACGCCGGCGAAGAGGACCAGGGCCGGCCAGAAGCGATCGCGGGTCCGGCCGGCCTCCGTCGCCGCGGACGGCTCGCCGGAGGGGTCGGCCGTGCGCTGGGCTTCGCTGGCCGGCAAAGGGTCGGGCATCTCGCTGGCCGCCGAGGCGATCGAACCCCGCCGGCACCCGTCCACTGTAGGGCTGCCGGCCCAGGCGCGTACAGATCCGCGCCGCGCCGGCCCCGGTTCATGCCCCACCCAGGTCGAGGGAACCCCGCCCCAGGGCCGAGGTCCGGACACCGCGTTCGCACCCTCCCGGGATGCGCCGACTCCGCTGGCCGGTCGTCCTCGGGATCCCGCGCCCTCATCCTCGCGAGCGCGTCGGCCCGCGAAGGGGCGCGGCGCCGCCCGGCTCGAGGTCGGCGACGCTCCGCAGGCCGAGCGCGACCGCGGTCGCGAGCCCGGTGAAGAGGAACAGGAGCGCGCCGCGGCCGAGGACGCTGGCCGCGCAGACGGCCATGGGCGCGGAGATGAGCCCGGCCCGCAGCAGCAGCTCGAAGGCCGGCATGCCCGAGCGGCGCCCGGGCCGGATCTCGACGATCCCGTCGCCGCGCCGCAGCACGCTCCGCCCCGGAGAGCGGGGGGCTCCACCCGCCGCGAGGCCCGGCAGCACGTCGAGACGGGGGGCGGGGGGCTCGCGCCGCGGATCGCTCATGCCGGTCCTCCCGCCGGGAGGAGCGCCGCCGCGCCGGGCCCCCGGAGCCGGCGCTCCAGCGACCGGAGCACGTCGCGGATCGGCGTGCCCTCGCGCGCGGTGGCGGCCTGGACGCCTCGCGCGGCGAGGCGGGCCGCCATCGAGGGGCCGATGGCGGCCACGTAGACCAGCGCCGCGCCCGCGAGCGCCTCGAGCCGGTGCGTGCTCCGGTCCGCCGCCGGGTCGAAGGCGCAGCTCCGCTCGAGCCGCGAGCCGGCCGCGGTGACCTGGTACACGAGCAGGCGGGGCGCGCTCCGGAGCTGCCCCTGCACGTGCTCGTCGTCCCGCGTGATGAACCCGACCTTCATGCGAGGGAGCCTTTGCAGGGACCGTTCCACGCCCCACGGCCGCGAAAGATCGGCCGGATCCGGGCGGGGAGAGCGTCCGGTTGACCTCCGCTCCGGCAGCAGCCTGCCCGCCCCTCGGGCAGGGCGGCCTACTCGCGGCGCCGCTTGCCCCGCCTGGCGGCCGCTCCCTTCGCGGCCTCGGGCGAGCGCGCCGGCTTCGCGCCGGACCTGCTCCCGGCCGGGCGCCGCGACTTGCGCGGCCGCTCGGGTTCCGGGGTC
>JAJXVM010000123.1 GCA_021782135.1 Myxococcales bacterium
CTCGTCGAACGGGTTCAGCTTGTAGTTCACGCCGTCGGTCACGATCCCGCTCCCGTCCGGCTTCACCCGAATCTTCGACTCCGGGTCCTCCACCCGCTTCGCACCTACCAGCATCTTCAGCGCCATGGCGGCCTCCTCACCTCCAGCCGGGGAAGGGCCACACCGCCTTGCGAACGGCGTGCTCCGGTGGCCAGACGGTCACGTGGTGTCCGTCCACCACCTGCTGCACCAGCATCACCTGCCGGTTCTGGTTCGTGTAGCCGTCGAAGTTCTGGAAGCTCACGTCGCCGGTGATCCCGGTCCAGTGACCGCCGACCAAGGCCTGCCGGATCCGGGCCCGGTCGCAGCCGGCCTTCCCGATCGCGCGGCCCATGATCATGGCGGATTCGTACGCGCCCGAGGCGTGATACGTCGGCGGCACGCCGAACCGCTTCTGGAACCGCGCCGCCCACGCTTTCGCCCCCGGCCAGGCGACGTCGGGTGCCCACTCGGTGCTGGAGAGGACGTCCTCGGAGATGGCCTTCTCGTGGGCGAACTGCGTCATGGCGAAACCAGCGCCGGCGCCGAGGAACGCCATCGGGCTCAGCCCCACCTCGCGCGATTGCCGCATGAGGAGGATCGCGTCGACGACGTAGGAGCCCATGAAGACCAGGTCGGGGTGGGCGTTCTTCAACTTCACCAGCGTGGAGCGGTAGTCGGGGGAGCCCTTCGAGTAGGCCTCCTCGAAGACGATCCGGAGCCCCTTCTTCTCCGCGGCGGCCTTCACGCTCCGCGCCACCGAGACCCCGAAGTCGGTGTTCTCGTTGAGGATGGCGAGGGTCCGAGGCCTCCCGAGCGCGACCGCCATGTCGACCAGGGCTCGTGCGCGATCCGCGGTGGTCGGCGCCAGCCGGAACACCCACTTGAACCCCTGCCGCGTGATCTCGTCCTTGGCCGCCAGCGGGACCAGGAGCGGCACGTGATAGCGCTCCGCCACCTTCGCGGCGGCGTTCCCGGCGGACGAGCTGTAGGGCCCGACGATGCCGCACACGCCCTCGCGCGTGGCGAGCTTCTCGACCGCGGTCATGGACACCTGCGGCTTGCCGCTGTCGTCCTCCCACTGGAACTGCACGTCGAGCCCCTCGGCCTTGAGGTCCTCCTGGGCGAGCTTGAAGCCGTTCGTGAGCTGCTCGCCGATGGGGGCCTCCGGCCCGGTCATCGAGTTCACGATCCCGATCTTGACCGGTCCGGCCGCGCCCGCGACCGCCGGGAGGGAGAGGAAGGCGACCAGGGTGGAGCAGGTCGCGACGAGGCGAGAGATCCTGCGCATGCGGCACATCCTTTCTCTGGCCGGGCTCCCGCCCGGCGGACGGGCTAGACGGCGCGTTCCATCGGCTGCTGGCTGCTCGACAGGATCTGCCTGGCGCGCTCGATCACCGGGCGGTCCACCATGCCCCCTTGGAACGAGAACGCGCCGCGGGCCCCCGGGCCGCGGTCGGCGAGGGCCGCCAGCAGCCCCTCGGCCCAGGCGACCTCGTCGGCGGACGGGAGAAAGGCCTGGTGCGTCGGGGCGATCTGGCGGGGGTGGATGCAGAGCTTGCCGGCGAACCCGAAGCGGCGCGCCTGGGCGGCCTCGCGCGCGGCTTCCGCGGCGTCCTCGATGGCGAGCGAGACGGAATCGAGCGGAGCGGCGATCCCTGCGACCCGCGACGCGAGCACCATCCGCGAGCGCGCGTAGGCGAGCTCGAGAGCGCTCCCGCGAGCTCCCAGATCGAGCTGCAGGTCCACCGCGCCGAAGGCGAGCCGCTCGACGCCGGGCGCCCGAGCAACCTCGAGGACGTTCCAGAGCCCCGCCGCGGTCTCCACGATGGCCACCACCGGCCGACCGGCGGGCAGCGCCTCGACGAGGCGCTTCACCTGTTCGGCCGACTCGGCCTTGGGCAGCATCACGCCGTCGATCGGGAGGCGGGCGGCGAGCGCGACGTCCTCCGCGAACCATTCGGTGGAAGGGCCGTTCACGCGGAGGTAGATCGGCGTTCCCGTCGGCAGGGGTGCAGCGCCGAGCCGCGCGCGGGCAGCGACCTTGGCCTCGGCGGCGACGGCGTCCTCGAGGTCCACGATCACCCGGTCGGCGCCGGAGCCGGCCGCCTTGGCGAAGCGTTCGGGCCGGTCGGCAGGAACGAAGAGCCAGCTGCGAGCGGCGTGGTTCAGCGGATCCATGCGTCCGCCTCCAGGCCCACTTGGCCCCGGTTGTCGGTGGACCAGAGGCGCAGCTGCCCGGCCTCGGGCCCCGGCTCCCCGGCCAGCGCGAACGGCGAGGTGTCGAAGGTCGGGCGCAGCGCCTTGAAGCGGAAGCGCTCCACGGTGGCCCCCGGCCGCTCGCGACGGACGAGGTCGAGGAGGAGCGTCGCGAGCAGCGGCCCGTGCACCACCAGGCCCGGGTAGCCCTCCACCTCGGTGGCGTAGCGCCGGTCGTAGTGGATCCGGTGGCCGTTGAAGGTCAGGGCCGAGTAGCGGAACAGCAGCACTTCGTCGGGAGTGAGGCGGCGCCCGAAGGCGCCCGCCGGGGCTGGCTCGAGCGGGACCGGCGCGGCGCCCGCCTTCGGCGCGTCCCGGTAGACGAGGTCCTGCTCTTCCTCGATGGCGAGGCCGGCCTCGCCGGCGAGGGTGTGGCGGACGGTGACGAAGACCAGATCCCCGGCGCGCCCGCGCTTCTCCTCGACGCGGATCACCTCCGAGACCTGCTCCACCTCCTCCCCGACGCGCAGGGGCGCCTCGAAGCGGATGCGGCTGCCAGCCCACATGCGGCGGGGCAGGCTCACCGGCGGCAGCAGCCCGCCCCGGCGCGGGTGCCCATCGGAGCCCAGATCGGACTGGCGCGCCAGCGGCGGGAACAGGGTCCAGTGAAAGCCCGGCGGGACGCGCGCGCCCGGTTCCGGGAACGGCTCCGCCCGGTCGAGGGTGCCGCTCCAGGCCGCGAGCCGGTTGGGATCGATCCGCTCGCGGCGCGCGGCGCGGCGGCCGATCCAGTCGCTCAGGGCGGGTGCTTCGCTCATGCGGGCCTCCGAGGTGGTATTGACGTCCGTTTGTCTGGATGTCATGTTGTACGAACAAGTTCTGTCTGTCAATCACCCACGAAAGGAGCCAGTCCGTGTCCCAGCAGTCCTTCGAGGAGATCCGCCAGGCGGTGCGCGCGCTCTGCGGCCGGTTCGACTCGGCCTACTGGCAGAAGGTGGACGACGAGCGGGGTTACCCGGAGAAGTTCGTGCGCGAGCTCACCGAGGCGGGCTGGATGGCGGCGCTCATCCCGCAGGAGTACGGCGGCGCCGGGCTGGGGCTCGCCGAGGCCTCGGTGATCATGGAGGAGATCAACCACTGCGGAGGCAACTCCGGCGCCTGCCACGGCCAGATGTACAACATGGGAACCCTGCTCCGGCACGGTTCGGAGGCGCAGAAGCGGCGGTACCTCCCCAAGGTCGCCAGCGGCGAGCTGCGGCTGCAGTCGATGGGGGTCACCGAGCCCACCACCGGGACCGACACCACGCGGCTCAAGACCGTCGCGGTGAGAAAGGGCGACCGCTACGTCGTGAACGGGCAGAAGGTCTGGCTCTCCCGCGTCCAGCACTCCGATCTCATGATCCTCCTGGCGCGCACCACGCCGCTGGCCGAGGTGAAGCGCAAGACCGAAGGCATGTCGGTGTTCCTGGTCGACATCCACGCGTCGGTCGGGCACGGCCTCACGCTGCGGCCCATCCGCAACATGGTGAACCACGAGACCAACGAGGCCTTCTTCGAGGACCTGGAGATCCCGGCCGAGAACCTGATCGGCGAGGAGGGGAAGGGCTTCAAGTACATCCTCGACGGCCTCAACGCGGAGCGGACCCTCATCGCGGCGGAGTGCATCGGCGACGGCCGCTGGTTCGTCGAGCGCGCGTCGGCCTACGCGAAGGACCGCGTCGTCTTCGACCGCCCCATCGGCCAGAACCAGGGGGTCCAGTTCCCGCTCGCAGAGGCGCACATCGAGCTCGAGGCGGCGGACTTGATGCGCTGGCGCGCCTGCACCCTCTTCGACGCGCACCACCCGTGCGGCGCGGAGGCCAACATGGCCAAGTACCTCGCCGCCAAGGCCTCCTGGGAGGCGGCCAACGTCTGCATCCAGACGCACGGCGGCTTCGGCTTCGCCGCCGAGTACGACGTGGAGCGGAAGTTCCGCGAGACGCGCCTGTACCAGGTGGCGCCCATCTCCACGAACCTCATCCTCTCCTACGTGGCCGAGCACGTGCTCGAGATGCCGCGGTCCTTCTAGGGGGCGTCCATGCGACCGCTCGAAGGCATCACCGTCGTCTCGCTGGAGCACGCGGTGGCGGCGCCGTTCTGCACCCGCCAGCTGGCCGACTACGGCGCCCGGGTCATCAAGGTGGAGCGCCCGGCCGCCGGCGACTTCGCCCGCGGCTACGACCGGGCCGTGAAGGGGCTCGCCTCCTACTTCGTCTGGCTCAACCGGGGCAAGGAGAGCCTCACGCTCGACCTCAAGCGGGAGGCGGCGCGCGAGGTCCTGCATAAGCTGCTCGCTCGCGCGGACGTGCTGGTCCAGAACCTCGCGCCGGGGGCGGCCGGCCGGCTCGGCTTCGGGGCCGAGGCGCTCCTCGAGCGCCACCCTGGCCTGGTGGTGGCCGACGTCTCCGGCTACGGCGACGGCGGGCTCTACCGGGACAAGAAGGCCTACGATCTGCTCATCCAGGCCGAGTCCGGGTTGCTGAGCGTCTCGGGGACGCCCGAGGCGCCGTCCCGGGCCGGCGTGTCGATCGCCGACATCGCGGCCGGGATGTACGCCTACACGGGCGTCCTCACCGCCCTGTTCCGCCGCGCGCGCACCGGGCGCGGCGGGCGGGTCGAGATCTCCATGCTGGAGGCGCTCGGCGAGTGGGTGAGCCAGCCCATGTACTACGGGGCTTACGGCGGCAAGGCGCCGCCTCGCAGCGGGGCGAGTCACCCCACCATCGCGCCGTATGGCCCGCACCGCGCCGGCGACGGCCGCGAGGTGCTCTTCGGGCTCCAGAACGAGCGCGAGTGGCCGGTCTTCTGCGCCCAGGTGCTGGGCCGGCCGGAGCTGTCGGCCGACGAGCGGTTCTCGAGCAACACGGCGCGCGTCGCCCATCGCGCCGAGCTGACCCGCATCGTCGAGGAGGCCTTCGCGGGGATGAGCGCCGAGGCGGTGGTGGCCCGGCTCGAGGAGGCGGGGATCGCCAACGGGAGGCTCCGCGGCGCGGCGGAGCTGGCCGAGCACCCCCAGCTCGAGGCCCGCGGCCGCTGGCGCACGGTCCAGACCAGCGCCGGGCCGGTGCGGGCCCTGCTCCCGCCCGCCAACCTCGACGGCCCGGAGCCGGTGATGGGCGACGTGCCGGCGCTGGGGCAGCACACGGAGGCGGTGCTGGACTGGCTGGGCTACGCCGAGGGCGACATCCAGGCGCTGCGCGCGGCCGGGGCGATCTGAAGGCGACCCGAGGAGGACACGGATGAGCGACGTTTCGCAGACGCGGCTGCTCTCGGAGTTCGTGGCGAACCTCTCCTACGCCGACCTCCCGGCGCCGGTGGTGGCGAGGGCCAAGGAGCTGTTCCTCGACTGGCTGGGCTCGGCGGTGGCCGGCAAGGGGGCTCGTCCGGTGCGGGCGTTCGAGCGCTTCGCCGAGGCCATGGGCCCGGGCGCCGGCCCGTGCGAGATCCTCACCAACCGCCGCACCAGCAGTCCGCTCTTCGCCGCGCTCGTGAACGCGGCCGCCTCGCACGTGGTGGAGCAGGACGACGTCCACAACGGCTCGGTCTTCCACCCGGGCGCGGTGGTCTTCCCGGCGGCGCTGGCCGCGGCGCAGGCCGAGGGTCGGTCCGGGCGAGAGCTGCTCGTCGCGGCCGTCGCCGGCTACGAGGTCGGGATCCGGGTCGGGGAATTCCTCGGGCGCAGCCACTACACGGTCTTCCACACCACCGGGACGGCGGGCACCCTGGCCGCGGCCGCGGCGGTGGCCCGGTCGCTCGGGCTCGACCCCGACGCCACCCAGCACGCCCTCGGCTCGGCTGGCACCCAGGCGGCTGGGCTCTGGGAGTTCCTGCGCGACGCGGCCGACTCGAAGCAGCTCCACACCGCGAAGGCTGCAGGCGACGGCCTCCTCGCCGCCTGGACCGCGCGCGACGGCCTCACCGGCGCGCGCCGGATCCTGGAGGGGCCGCAGGGCATGGCGGCGGGGATGTCGCGGGACGCCGATCCGGCTCGCCTGGTCGATGGCCTCGGGACGAGGTGGGCGATCGCGGAAACCTCGTTCAAATGGCACGCGTCCTGCCGGCACGGTCACCCGGCCGCCGACGCGCTCCAGCAGCTGCTGTCGCGCGAGGGGTTCGGGCACGATAGGATTGCTTCGGTGAAGGCGCTCGTCCACCAGGGGGCCATCGACGTGCTCGGCCCCGTGACCCACCCGGTCACCGTCCACCAGGCGAAGTTCTCCATGGGGACGGTGCTGGGCCTGGTGGCCGTGCACGGGAAGGCCGGGCTCGAGGAGTTCGAGCGGAGCGCGCTGTCCGACCCGGCGGTGGCCGCCTTCCGGGACCGGGTCGAGATGGTGCTCGACCCGGAGGTGGACGCGGCCTACCCGCGGCGCTGGATCGGGAAGGTCGAGGTGCGGACCGTGGACGGGCGCACGCTCACGTCGCGGGTGGACGTGCCGAAGGGAGATCCGGAGAACCCCCTCTCCCGCGCCGAGCTGGAGCAGAAGGCGCTTCGGCTGGCGAGCTTCCGCGACGCCGCGACGGAGGCGGAGATGCGGGCCGCCTTCGGCCGGATCTGGGAGCTCGAGGCCGCACCGTCGGTCGGCCGGTTCCTGGCGACGTGACGGGAGGGGGAACGCCAGTGGACCATACGGGGGAATCGTGAACCTGTTCGACGGCAAGAGGCCGCTCTACCAGAAGCTGGCGGAGCGGCTCTCGAACGACATCCAGCAGGGCGTGTACGCGGTGGGGAGCCTGCTCCCGACCGAGGCCGAGTTCTGCGCCCAGTTCAACGTGAGCCGGCAGACGGTGCGCGAGGCGATCCGCCAGCTCACCGAGATCGGGCTGGTCTCCCGCCACCAGGGCGTCGGGACGCGGGTGGAGCGGTCGCGCCTGGAGGAGGGCTACGTCCAGCGGCTCGGGCATCTCCCGGATCTCTTCCAGTATGTGAAGGACACCCAGCGCAAGGTGCTGCGGACCGCGGACGTGGTCGCGAGCAAGGCCAAGGTGCCGCTCCCTGGCGACCCGAAGCTGAAGTGGCGGGTCATCGAGGGGCTGCGGTTCCGGGAGAACGAGCAGAAGCCCATCGCCTGGACCGAGATCTACGTGCACCCGGCCTACGCCACGGTGACCGGGGCGAAGGACCGCGATCGGTACCCCATCTACTCGCTCATCGAGCGGCGCTACGGGATCAAGGCGCAGACGGTGCAGCAGGAGATCGCGGGGGTCGCCATCGAGCCCGCGGTGGCCGGTCTCCTGCGCGTCCCCGCCGGCAGCGTCGGGCTCTCGGTGCAGCGGCAGTACGTCTCCACCAACGACGAGATCTTCGAGGTCACCCTCAGCATCCACCCCGCCGACAGGTACCGCTACCGCATGCAGCTCGAGCTCGACTACTCCCCCGGCCGCGGGGTGCCTCGCGGCGAATCCGACCTGGGCTGAGCCGGCGCGCCCGACCCTGGCTTCAAGGAGCACCCGATGGCCGACCACCAATCGTCTTGCGCCAACTGCGGCGCGTCTCTGTTGAAGACCGGCAAGACCGCCTGCTACGCGCCCCCGGAGTCCGCGCCGCCGCGTCCTCCGCACTGCCCGGTGCTCCGGTACGGGGAGGTGGTCGAGGACGCCTCCCAGTCCCTCGCCGGGGACGGGCCCGATGCGCGGATGACGCGTGTGGCGGCGCAGGTCGAGGGGATGGGGTACGAGCGCTGTGGCGGGTCGGTCCGGGCGCGGTGGACCCGGGTGGAGGACACGATCGCCTTCGCCGGTCTGATGGGGTGGCGGAAGATCGGGATCGCCACCTGCATCGGCCTTCTCGACGAGACGGCGAAGCTGACGGCCATCCTCGAGGCGCAAGGGCTGGAACCGATCAGCGTCTGTTGCAAGAACGGCGGGGTGGACAAGGCCGCGCTGGGCATCCCCGACGCCCACAAGATCCGGCCCGGCGGGTTCGAGGCGGCGTGCAACCCCATCGCCCAGGCCGAGATCTGCAACCGGCTCGGAACCGACATGAACGTCATCGTGGGGCTGTGCGTCGGCCACGACATGGTCTTCACCCGGCACTCCCGCGCGCCGGTGACCACGCTGGTGGTGAAGGATAGGGTGACCGGTCACAACCCGGTCGCGGTCCTGAACGGTCAGCACTACTACCGGCGGCTCCGCCGCGAGCGGGTCCTCCCCGGCGAAGGGGAGCGCTCCGGCTAGAACCGATCCTCGCGCCGCAGCCCGCCGGTCCGCGCGATCACCCGCGAGACCTCGTTCAAGGCCTGCCACTCGGCCGGCGAGAGCGGCACCACCGAGAGCCGCCCCTGGCGGAGGAGGACCGACCCCTCGAAGGCCGGCTCCTGCTTGAGCGCCTCGAGGGGAACCGCCGCCGGCAGCGGCGAGAGCGCCTCCACGTCCACGCACACCAGATCCCCCTGGGCGGTGGGGTCCGGGTAGGCCTCGCGGACCACCCGGGACACGCCCACGGCGCGCTTCTCCCCGGAGTGGTAGACGATCGCCTGGTCGCCGCCCTTCATCCGGCGGAGGTTCGCCTGCGCCTGGGGGTTCGAGACTCCCGTCCAGGCGGTCCGCCGGTCCCTCAGGAGGTTCTCGAAGCCGTACGTCCCGGGCTCGGTCTTGAGCAGCCAGTGGGCCATGCGGAGGGGATAAGCTGGGCGTGCCCCGCCGGCAAGGGCGCGCGAAGCTTCCCGCGACGGGGCGTGTTATAGACGACGCATGTTCGGTCTCGGCTTCGGCGAAATCCTGATCGTCCTCGTGCTCGCGCTCATCCTCCTCGGGCCGCAAAAGCTGCCCGAGGCGGCGAAGCAGCTCGGCAAGGGCATGCGGGAGTTCAAGAAGGCGACCGACGACCTCAAGCAGCAGTTCGAGCGGGAGATGTACGCCGAGGACGCGCCGGCGCAGCGCCCCGCGCCCACCCTGGTCGAGCGCCAGCCTCCGGCGACGCCGGCCCCGGTGCCGGCCGGCCCGGTGCCGGTGGCGAGCGCCGAGAACGTCCCCGGCCTCGACGCCGCGCTGGTGGACGCGCCCGCCGTCCCGGCCCCCGCCGCTTCGGCCGCCGACACCGCCAAGACCGCATGAGCGAGACCGCACCGCAGCTCCCGCCCGAGCCCTCCGAGCCAGAGGGCGAGATCAAGGCCTCCTTCTTCGAGCACCTCACCGAGCTGCGCAAGCGGCTCATCCACTGCCTCGCCGGCGTGGCGGTGGGCATGCTGCTCGTCGGCTGGTGGTCCGAGGACATCTACCGCTGGGTGATGAAGCCGGTCCTGGCCGCGCTGCCGCAGAAGGACGCGTCGCTCAAGTACACCAACTTCATCGAGCCGTTCATG
>JAJXVM010000124.1 GCA_021782135.1 Myxococcales bacterium
GTTGGCGGTGGCGGCGCCGGCGAAGAGGCGGGTGAGCAGGAGCGCGAGGAAGGTGCGGGAGAGGCCGCTCAGGAAGAAGGCGACCGCCGAGAGCGCGATGGAGACGAGGAGCACCGGCCGCCGGCCGACCCGGTCGGAGAGCCGCCCCCAGAGCGGCGCGAAGACGAACTGCATGGCCGAGTAGCCGGTGAAGAGCAGGCCGATGTACTCCACCGGCGCGCCCAGCTCGCGGGCGTAGCGCGCCATGAGCGGCATGACCATCCCGAACCCGAGGAGGTCGATGAAGACGATGATGAAGAGGATGGGGAGCGGGCTGGGCTTCTTCACGCGGGCCCGAATGTAACCCGGATCCCGCCCGGATGCCGAGGGATCGCCGGCCGCGCGGGCGCCGGGGGACGCTCCGTCCGACACCCGCTCACACGCGCCAGTGGATCCGCTCGAAGTCCTCGGAGGGGACCTCCACCTCGAGGTGGCCGTAGCGGGGGAGCCGCTCCACCGCCACCGCGCCGCGGAGCACGTGCACCGCCAGCGACAGCCGCTGCCCCGGCGTGAAGTGGAGCGAGGCGAACGGGACCGCCAGCTCCAGGATGCGGCCGAAGGCGCCCTGGCCGAGGTCGCCCTCGCGCCAGCGGCCCGGGAAGGGGCCCCCATCGGCGAGCGGGAACTCGACCCGCTCCTGCCGTCCGGCGCCGAGCAGCTCGAGGCGCACCGCGGTCGCCACCTCGCGCGCGCGCTCCGGCGACTCGGCCGGGTCGAGCCGAACGTAGAGGTGGGCGAGGTCGAAGCCGAAGTGGAGCACGTGGAAGGCCTGCGCGCCGCCGAACATCGACCCGCGGTGCTGACCGGGCCGGTAGAGGCCGGCCCCCTGCCACTCGAAGTAGGTGGTCTCGGCGCCGTCGATCCGCGGCGAGAGCAGCAGGGTCGGCTGCCGCAGCGGCTTGAGCTCGGTGACCGCGGCCGGGCCGAAGCGCTTGATGGGCTCGAGGACCTCGGGCGGCGGGGCGGCGCCGGCGAGCTGGCTCGCGGCGATGACGTGGCCGCGGAAGAGGCTGTCGAACTCGGCGGCGAGCTCGGTGGTGAAGTCCTCGCCGTACCACCAGTACCAGTCGCTGCCCTCGGCGGCGTAGAGGTGCTGGCGGGCGCGCTCGAGCCGCTCCGGCGGCAGGTCGACGGCGGCCGCGAGCGCCTCGCGCGCCTTGGCGAGCGCGGTCCAGGCCTGCCGGTCCTCCTGGTGGCCGATCCAGATCCGGTAGCTCGCCTCGATCCAGGAGCCGCTGTGGATGCGCGGGATCCCGGGGGCGGGCGGGGCGGCGGTGGCCTCGGACATGGTCGCGGTCTCGATGGTGCCCGAGCCCTCCAGCTGCCGGTAGAGCTCCTCGAGGAAGTCGTGCCCGGAGCTCGGGAAGTGCTCCCAGGGGTTCTCGCCGTCGAGGAAGACGCCCACCGTCGCCGGGCCGTCGCGCCTGGCCTCGGCCCAGGAGGCGCCGATGGCGTCCACGTGCGAGAGGAAGTCGGCGACCGCTTCCCGGGCGGGGGTGCGGGCGTAGGTGAAGCCGATGAGGTCGGAGAGGCCGCGGTCGCGGAAGAGCATCCGGGCCGCGCGCCCCTGCCCGGCGTCGACCAGCCAGGGGCGGTAGAGCGTCTCGAGCCGCGGGCGATCCGCGGGGAGCGATCGGAAGAGCACCGCCTCGTCGCTGCAGAGCCAGCCGACGCCCTCCGAGGTGAACACCTCCAGCGCCTCGGGCGACACCGAGCCCTCCGCCGGCCACATCCCCGCCGGCCGCGCGCCGAAGGTCCGCTCGTGGCGGGCGATCGCCTCGCGCACGTGCCAGCGGGCGTCCTCCGGCCAGGCGAAGCGCTGCGGCAGGGCCAGCCCGGGCAGGGCGCGGCGCGCCGAGTCGGTGTCGCAGACGAGCGGGAGGATGGGGTGGTGGTAGGGGGTCGAGGAGAGCTCGACCTGTCCGCGCTCGGCGAGGCGCCGCCAGCGGGGGGCGATCTCGCCCAGGATCCGCCGCTGCGCGGCGAGCAGGTAGTCGAGGTCCGCGCGGTCGAAGCCGCGCCCCTTCTCCCGCAGCGCCCGCAGCCCCTCGTCGTCGGCGAGCGCGCCGAAGCCCATCCACCCGAGGTTGAAGAGCACCTGCAGGTCGGTGAGCGCGGCCTCGTCGAAGCGCTCCGCGGTCTCGGCGAGGTCCACCTGGCGGATGTCGCGGCCGCGCTGGTGCAGGAGCTCCCAGTAGCGCGGCAGCGGCCGGATGACCGTCTCCCAGTCCACCATGAAGAAGCTCTTGAGGATCTGCTGCCGCTCCTCCGGGCCGAGGTCCGGGGCCGGGCGCGCCGAGAGGTCGAGGAAGCGGTCGCGGGCCGTGCCGCGGGCGTAGTCCTCGAGCTGCTCCAGCAGCACCGGGGTGAAGTTGACGGTGCACCGTACCCCGGGGTGCCGCTCCAGCATCCACGCCATGTCGTAGTAGGCCCGGGTGGCGTGGAGCCGCACCCAGGGCATGAGGTACTCGCCGCTCTCCGGCTCCCGGTAGAGGGGCTGGTGCATGTGCCAGAGGAAGGCGAGGCGGGCGCGGACCATGGGGAGTCGGGGACCCTAGCAGCGGGCGGCGGGGCGCGACAAGGCGAGGCGGCCTCAGCCGGGCGGCGCCAGCGGCGGGTGGTGGATGACCTGCACCACCAGCCCCTCCGGCCCCTCGACGGAGAGCGAGCGGGCGCCGTCGCGGTGCGTGCGCGGGGGCGACAGGATCCGCGCGCCGGCGCTCGCGAGCCACTCGGCCCAGGCGTCCACCTGGGCGGGCGCGGCCAAGAGGATCCCGATGTGATCGAGCAGCCCTTCGGCGGGCGCGGGGCTCGCCGGCCGGGAGGTCCGGTGCAGCGCCACGTTGTCGCCGGCGCCGCGCAGGTAGACGTTCTCGGGGTCCGGCCGCCACTCGACCTCGTAGCCGAGCACGTCCACGAAGAACCGCTCCGCCGCTGCGAGATCGAAAAACCGCAAGGCCACGTGGCGCAGGCCCAGGTGGGGGGGCGCGGGCATGATGGTGGCTTAACGGCGGCCCGGGTCCGGCGCCGCGCGACGGGGCGCTACGGGTACGGGTTGGTGTTGGGCGTGCCGGCGACGTCGCAGGCGCCGTTCGCGATCGAGGCGCAGTCGTGGCCGAGCACGCAGTCGATGGTGTTGCTCTTCTCGTCCCCGACGGTGTCGCAGGCCTGCTTGCAGGTGGCGAGCGCGTTCGGGTCGGACGGGTTCCAGTTCTGGAAGATCGAGGGCTGGTTCGCGGCTTGCTGGGCCGCCTCGCAGGCGCCCACCTTGGCGCAGTACCGGTCGCAGTCGGGGCCGCAGCCGGCGAGCGCCAGCGCGAGCGCGAGGGTGGCGAGGGGGAGCGCGCGCGACATGGCCTACTTCGGCTCCGGCAGAGAGCAGGCGCCGGCGTTCACGTCCGCGCAGGCCTTGTCCTGCACGCAGGCGATGAAGGCCCCGTTGTCCGAGCCGGTGGCGTTGCAGCTCGAGACGCACTGCGGGACGGTGGAGACGTACGGCGTCGTGTGCGGCGGTTGCGCGGTGGCCCAGGCCAGGGCCTGGCAGTCGTCCCACTTCTGGCAGAACTGGTTGCAGTCGATGCCGCAGCCGGCGAGGAGGAACGGCGTCGCGAGGGCGAGGACGAGGAACCGCTTCATCGATGATGCTCCCTTCGGCAGCGGACGGTACGGCCCCGGCGGCGCGTCGTCAAACTTCGGGTGCTCGTGGCGGCCCCTCCCCAGCCCTCCCCGTGCGACGGGGAGGGAGGGCCTCTTGCGAGAGGGTACCTCTTTCCCTCTCCCACGGAGCGGGGGAGGGAGAGGGAGGGCCTCTTGCGAGAGGGTACCTTTTCCCCTCTCCCGCGGAGCGGGGGAGGGTCAGGGAGGGGGCGCCGCGGGGGCTACTGGCTGCCCGCCGGCGCGGCCGCGGGCGACGGCTGTGGCGAGCCCTCGGGCCCCTTCGCCGGCGCGGCGGCGATCCCGGCCGCGCGCTCCGCCCGGTAGACCTCCTCGACCATCGGCTCCACCTGCCGGAGCAGGAGCAGCGCGTCCCCGGCCCGCGGCGAGCTCGAGTCGGCGGTGGCGCGCAGCTTGGCGCGCGCCCCCCGCAGCGCCTCGCCCGCCTTGTCGAGCAGCTGCCGCGCCTCGAAGAAGCCCACCTCCGCCTTGAGCGCCCGCAGCTCGTCGCGCTGGGTCGAGGACATGCTCGGGAGCTTCTCGGCCCGCGACAGGGCCTGCGCGGCCCGCTCCAGCCCCTCCGGCCGGCCGGTGGAGATGTCGGCGCGGGCCCACTTCGCGAGCAGGGCGAAGATCCCCTCGTCGAGCTGGGAGCGGTCGTCGAAGACCTGCTCCTCCTTCGGCTCCTCGCCCGCGGGGGGCCGCAGCGGCGCGTAGGCCGCCACCAGCGCCGGGTCGTCGCTCTTGAAGGCCTGCCGGCCCACCGGCAGGAACAGGCCGCGCTTCACCACCAGCTGGCCGTCCTCGGGGGTGAGGAACCACTGCCGCGCGTTCCGCTCCGACGCGAGCCAGAGCACCGCGCCCAGCAGGACGACGATGACGAGGCCGGCCAGCGTGAGCCGCCCGCCGGAAGAGGGCTTCTTCTCCCAGCGCTTCTCGGCCGGTGCGGCCGCCTTCTGTTCCTCGGCCACTAGAGCCCTCCGCGCAGCACGCCCAGGTAGGGCAGGTTTCGCAGCTTGCCGTCCACGTCGAGCCCGTAGCCGACCAGGAAGTGATCCTCCACCTCGAAGCCCCGGTAGTCGATGGGGATCTTCACCTGGGCCCGCGAGGGCTTCTCCAGGAAGGCGGCCAGCTTCAGGCTGGCGGGCCGCCGGGTGGCGAGGTTCTCGAGCAGGTACTTCATGGTGAGGCCGGTGTCGATGATGTCCTCCACCACCAGCACGTCCTGTCCTTCGACGGGCCGGTTCAGGTCGGAGGTCACGCGTACCACGCCGCTGGACCGGGTGCCCACGTAGGAGCTGATGCCCATGAAGTCCACCGTGAGCGGCAGGTCGATGGCCCGCGCCAGGTCGGCGAGGAACACGTAGCTGCCCTTCAGCACCGCCACCAGCGCGAGATCCCGGCCGGCGTAGTCGCGGGTGATCTGCGCGCCCATCTCGCGGATGCGCGCCTGGATCCGCTCCTCCGGGATGAGCGTCTCGACCCGGAAGCCGCCTTCCCTAGACGTACGCATTGTTCATGATCTCCCCGAACCCGCCGCCCCCCGGGACGATGTACTGGTGGTCGTCGAGCCCGCGCTCCTCGTCCCAGCGCGTGCCCGGGACGGTGGCGAGGACGTCCGGCGGCGAGAGGCCGCGGTCGAGCCGGATGGCGTAGATGGCCACGTCCGGGTGGCGGCTGGTCATGGTCTTCAGGTACTCGGGGGTGACGATGAGGTGCATGTTGACGATGCGCCGCGGCGTGCCCTCGACCTTGTGCTTGTACGTGTCGATGGCGACGTCGAGCGAGCCGCCGGTCGCGCCCATGGGGTCGGGGAAGAGCAGGAAGGCGTCGTGCACGTCGCCGCCGATCTTGGCGCCGCCGATGCCCGAGCCGACCACCTCCTGCCTCTCGCCCAGCATCCGGCTCATGATGATGTGATCCTGCCGCACCTGCTCCGGCTGCAGCGTCATGTTGGCGAGGTCGTAGACCGTCTGCGAGGGCAGGGCGCCGGCGCGGGCGATGTTGACCGTCACCACCCGGGTGGAGGGGTCGATGGTCTCGCCGTGGAACACCGCCTGCGGCGCGCTCTCGATCATGCGGGTGGGGACGTTCACCATCCGCCGCGGGAACTCGCTGTTCAGCACCACCTGGAAGAGCTCCCCGTAGAGCTGCGCCACCAGCCGGTTGATGGCCGGCTGCACCGTCCCCTTGGCGCAGAGGGTGGCGAGCTGCGTCAGCAGGAAGGGGTCGGCGAGGAGGTGCACGTTGGCACCGTAGCGGTGCTCGATCTCGGGGGCGCGGTAGGGGATCTTCTCGTACAGGCGGTCGGGCAAGGCGGGGAGCTCCGGGAAGCGTGGGATCGCGACAGGGTACCCGGCCCGCCCTCGAGGCAAAAGGGGCTATAAACCTCCCCCCGTGGCACACAAGACCAACGCCGCCCGGCTGCTCGAGAAGCTGGGCATCCCCTACCAGCTCCGGACCTATCCCCCGGAGCCCGACGACCTCTCGCCGGAGCGGCTCTCCCGCGAGCTCTCGCTGCCGCCGGAGCAGATCTTCAAGACGCTGGTGGCGCGCGGGGAGCGCGCCGGGGTGCTCTTCGCGGTCATCCCCCTGGCCCAGCGGCTCGACCTCAAGGCGCTCGCCCGGCTGGCCGGCGACAAGGGCGTGGAGGTGGTCCCGCTCAAGGAGGTGCAGCCGCTCACGGGCTACGTGCGCGGCGGCGTCACCGCCCTCGCGGGGAAGAAGGACTACCCGGTGTTCGCCGACGAGACCATCGAGCTCTTCGACGTGGTGAGCGTCTCGGCCGGCGCCAAGGGCGAGCAGCTCTTCGTCGCCCCCGCCGACTACCTGCGCGCCACCGGCGCCAAGGTGGGGCCCATCGCCACGGACGCTCCGTAGGATCGCCGCCCCTGCTAACGTCATGCCCCGAATGATCCTGGTCTCCCGCGCCCCGGCCAAGGTGAACCTCGTCCTGCGCGTCGGGCCCCGCCGCGCCGACGGCTACCACGAGCTCCGCTCGCTCTTCGTGCCGCTCGACCTCGCCGACGAGGTCGAGGTGCAGGTCTTCCCGGGCCGCGCCGGCGAGGTGACCTGCGAGTGTCCGGGGCACCCCTCGCTCGACGGTCCGGACAACCTGGCCGCCCGCGCCGCGCGCGCCCTCCTCGAGCGGCTCGGCCGGCGCGACCGCTGCCACCTCGTGGTGCGGAAGCGCGTGCCGGTGGTGGCCGGCCTGGGCGGCGGCAGCTCCGACGCGGCGGCGGCGCTGCGCCGCCTGGCCCGCGCCTACGGCTTCGCCGACCGCGCCGCCCTGGCCGAGCTGGGGCTGTCGGTCGGCTCGGACGTCCCGTTCTTCCTCGGGAGCGGCCCCGCCTGGGCGCGCGGCCGCGGCGAGCGGCTCACGCCCGCCCGCGTCCCGCCGCTCCACCTGGTCCTCGCCTACCCGCGCGATCCGGCGCTCGCCATCCGCGCCGGGGACGCCTACCGGTTCCTCGACGAGGACCGCGCCGCCGGGCGCGTGCCCGAGCCGGGCGAGGCGGAGCTCCAGCTCGACCCCCCGTCCGGGTTCGACGGCGAGCTCCGGAACGACCTCCAACCGCCCTGCTTCGCGCGCCACACGCCCCTTGCGGCGCTCGCCGCACGTCTTGAAGGTGCCGGTGCGGTGGCCGCTATAATGAGCGGAAGTGGGCCGACGGTCTTCGGCCTCTTCGCGGATCGGAGCGGAGCGCGGAGGGCGTCGCGGAGCGTGGGCGAGCGGTCTTCGGTCGAGGTCTTCGTCGTGCGGACACTGCAGCGGCTGCCAGGGGTCTCGCCATGGAAATCACGGACGTCCGCGTCTTCCCCGTCAACGAGGACAAGCTCAAGGCCTACGTGACGATCACGCTCGACCGCTGCTTCGTGGTCCGGGACCTCAAGGTGATCCACGGGAACACCGGCCTCTTCGTCGCCATGCCGGCGAAGCGGCGCAAGGACGGCACCTTCAAGGACATCGCGCACCCGCTCAACTCCGAGACCCGGGATCGGATGGAGCGGATCATCCTGGCCGAGTACGAGCGCGAGACGAAGAAGCAGGCGCTGCCGCAGGCGCCAGTTTCTTCGGTCGCCGCGGGCCAGGGGCTGTAGGCCGGAGCGGCGCTCCGGGTCGGGCGCGCACCCCGTCGACGGAGTGCCCCCGGAGTGGTATGCAGCGCTCCTCTCCTGGAGGCACATCCGATGAGCGCGCAACGCGGGCTGCTGCCCGGCTACAAGATCTTTTCCGGAAACTCGAACACCGCCCTCGCCCAGGCGATCGCCACCCAGCTCGACGGCGCGCTGTCCAAGGCCCTGGTCGGCCGCTTCTCGGACGGCGAGATCCAGGTGGAGATCGGCGAGAACGTCCGCGGCCTCGACACCTTCATCGTCCAGTCCACCGCCCCGGACGCCAACAACCGGCTGATGGAGCTGCTGATCATGATCGACGCCCTCAAGCGCGCGTCGGCCGGCTCGATCACCGCGGTCATCCCCTACTACGGCTACGCCCGCCAGGACCGCAAGGTGGCGCCGCGCACGCCCATCACCGCCAAGCTGGTGGCCGACCTGGTCGAGGCGGCGGGCGCGACGCGCGTGCTCTCGATGGACATGCACGCCGGCCAGATCCAGGGCTTCTTCAACATCCCCTTCGACCACCTCTACGCGGCCCCGGTGCTGCTCGACCACATGCGCAAGCGCTTCGACGGCCAGGCCAACGAGGTGGTGGTGGTCTCGCCCGACGCCGGCGGCGTGGAGCGCGCCCGCGCCTACTCGAAGCGGCTCGGCTCGACCCTGGGCATCGTGGACAAGCGGCGCACCAAGCCCAACGTGGCCGAGATCATGAACGTGATCGGCGAGGTGCAGGGCAAGACCGCGGTGCTGCTCGACGACATGATCGACACCGCCGGCACGCTCACCCAGGCCGCCAACGCCCTCATCGACAAGGGCGCCGCCCGGGTGTTCGCCTACGCCACGCACGGCGTCCTCTCCGGCCCGGCGGTGGAGCGCATCCAGAAGAGCCCCATCGAGGAGGTGGTGATCACCGACAGCATCGCCCTCTCGCCGCAGGCGCAGGCCTGCCCCAAGATCAAGACGCTCAGCGTGGCGCGGCTCTTCGGCGAGGCCATCCGGCGCATCCACACCGGGGACAGCCTCTCGAGCCTGTTCGTCTGAGCGGGCGATTCGGTCGGATCGGGAAGCCCGGCTTGACCGCGGCCGGGCTTTCCGCTAAAAGCCCGCGGTTCCACAGGCAAACACCCCCAGGGACGGGGCCGCGTGCCACCGTCCCCTCGCCGGCCGTCGTCGGCGAGTCCGTTGGGAGATCACATGGCTGACACGAACGTTCTTTCCGCGCAGCTCCGCGAGGGCAAGGGCAAGGGCCCCGCCCGCCGGCTGCGCGCCCAGGGTCTGATCCCCGCGGTGGTCTACGCGCCGCACGGCGAGCCGGCGAACCTCGCCGTCGACCCGGCCGCGCTGCAGAAGGCCATCGCCACCCCGAAGAAGTTCAACACCCTGCTCACCCTCCAGCTGGGCGGCGGCGACAAGCAGGTCCTGTTCAAGGACTACCAGGTCGATCCGGTCACCCGGAAGCTGCTGCACGCCGACTTCCTCGAGGTGCAGCTCGACAAGCCGGTGAAGGCGCACGTCCCGGTGGCGATGGTCGGCAAGGCCGCCGGCGTCCTCGAGGGCGGCATCCTCCAGGTCAACGCCCACGACATCGAGGTCCTCGCGCTGCCCGCGTCGATCCCCGAGAAGATCGAGATCGACGTCAGCCCGCTCAAGATCGGCGCCTCGATCCACATCGCCGACGTGAAGGCGCCCGAGGGAGATCG
>JAJXVM010000125.1 GCA_021782135.1 Myxococcales bacterium
CTCCCTCCCCTCGCACGGGGAGGAGGGGGAGCGCGGCATCCCCGGATCGCGCCGGCCGCCCACGCGGCCGGCGCTTCTCGTTTCAGGGCTTCACGCCCCGGATCAGCGCCCGCCAGCAGCGGAGCGTGACGCCGCCGTCGGCCCGGAGCACGGGCGCGAAGCCCCGCGCGCTCCCGCCGAGCACGCGCCGGCGGACCTCCTCCTTGGGGAGGTTCGGCGACCCGCGGTCGAACCACTCGTCGAAGTCGAGGTCGAAGGGCTCCTCCGTCGCCGCGAGCCGCTCCAGCCCGGCCCTCCCGAGCAGGTCCACCAGCTCCCCCGCGGTCAGGTTCCGCGTGTGGGTGCGGTCGCGGCCGCGCTCGAGCTCCTGGTGCCACGCCGCCGCGGCCGGGGCCGGATCGGTCGTATGGTCGCAGAGCAGCACCGCCCCTCCCGATCGGACCCGGGAGACCTGCGCGGCGACGAAGGCCTCCGGGTCGGGGACGTGGTGGAGCACGAACCGGGAGAGGGCGGCGTCGAACGACCCGGCCGCGAGCTCGAGGACCGATCCCCGCTCGAACCGCGCCCGCCCGCCGAACCGCCCACAGCGCGCCCGGGCGCGGCGCACCATCTCTTCCGAGAGATCGACGCCGTGGACCGCGTGCCCGGCCTCGAGGAACGCCTCGGCCACCAGCCCCGGCCCGCAGCCCGCGTCGAGCACGCTCGCGCCGGGCGAAAACGCGGCGAACGCGACCAGGCGGGCCAGCGCCGCCGGGTCGGTCTGGGCCGGCGCCCGCTCGAAGCGGGGCGCCTGCTTGTCGAAGGCCTGGGCCAGATCGCGGTCGTGGGAGGACATGGTGCGACTCTAGCGCACTCGCCCGGAAGGGCGCCGGCGCAACCTTCGCGGCGGGTGTGGGTTGGAGCTGGCAATCGATCGTTTACCTGGCCGCCGGGAACGGACTCGAAACCCGCCGGGGCCGCGCGCGAAGGGAGTGGAGTTGGGGGACGATTGCCGCAATGGCGGCGGCTGGATCCTGGTCGTCGAGGACGACGAGGACGTCCGGCAGGCGCTCGTGGACGCGCTCGGGTTCGCCGGGTACCCGGTGCGCAGCGCCGAGCACGGCGAGGCCGCGCTCGACTGCATCCTCGACCACGGCCTGCCGGCCGCGGCCCTGGTGGACCTGCTCATGCCGAGGATGGGAGGCGCCGAGTTCCTCCGCGTGCTGCGACGCTCGGACGAGGGGCGGGCGGTGCCGGTGGTCCTCCTCACCGGCAGGACCGAGACCGACGACCTCCCGCCCTGCTTCGAGCGGCTCCTCAAGCCGTTCGACCTCGACGTGCTGCTCGAGGTGGTCGAGCGAGCGGTGGCGGCGGGCGCCGGCTGCCCGCGGCTCTCCTGACCTCCCCGCCCGCTGCGCCTACCCGGCGCGGACGAGCGGCCAGAAGACCAGCACGCCGAGGTCCCAGACCACGTGCGCCAGGATGGGGGGCACGAGCGAGCGCGTGCCCACCCGCAGCCACCCCCAGGCGAGGCCGCAGCCGAACGCGACCAGCAGGAGCAGTCCGCTCCCGAGCGTCGCCATCGCGAGCGCGTAGGCGGCGGCGAGGCCGGCGACGCGGAGCAGGTCCTCGCGCCCGGCGCTTCGCCACGGCCCCTCCGTGCGCCGCCGGGGCGGCCCGAGGAGCGCGCCGCGGAAGACGATCTCCTCGCAGCCGGCGATGAGCACGATGAGCGCCGAGCGCGCCACCGGGGAGTAGCCGCCCACCTCGAGCAGCACGAAGAGCCGGCCGGCCGCGGCGCGGAGGGCCGGCGACGCGGACGAGGCCAGCGCGAACCCGGCGTGGGTGAACGCCACCAGGAGCAGCCCCGCGCCCGCCCCGACGCTGGCCGTGGCGAACGAGGGCCGCAGCAGGGCGCGCGTCTCGCGCCCGGTGAGGATCGCGGCCGCCGCCAGCGCCGCCCCCCCCGCCGCGAAGGGCGCCCAGGTCCCGGACCGGGCGAGGACCGTGAAGCTCACCAGCCAGGTCGCCAGCCCCAGCCCGAGCACGACCCACGCCGCGGAGGCGCCCGCGGGGATCGCCGGCCCGGCGCCCTCATCCACGCGGGTTCCTCGCCGCCGCCCACGCGGCCAGCGCCTCCTCCACGCGCGCCAGCCCTGGCCGGAGCCCGGCCCGGTGCGGCTCGTCGGCCAGCGCGCGGCGCGCCGCCTCGTCGAAGGGCAGGAGCGACCCGCGGCCGATGAGCGACCAGAACCGCTCGTCCCGCGGCAAAATGTCCCCCTGCAGGCCGAGCACCAGCTCCCGGGCGAGGGAGAACTCGGTTCGGGTGACGAGCTTCAGCCAGAGCGCCGAGAGGCGCGGCGTGAGGAGCGGCACCTCGAGGGCCGCGATCCTCCGCCCGCGGAGGGCGGCGATGCGCTCGAGGATCTCCCGCCCGCTCAGCACCTCGGGGCCGGGCAGGTCGAACCACGCGCTCGCCTCGAGCGGCAGGTCGGCGGCGGCCGCCAGGGCGGCGATCACGTCCTCGAGCGCGACCGGACGGGTGCGCGACTCGAGCCACCGCGGCAGGATCATCACCGGAAGGCGCATCGCCAGGTCGCGCACGATCTGCCAGGAGGCGCTGCCGTCCCCGACCACCATCGAGGCCCGCAACTCGAGCGCCGGAACCGGCCCGGCCCGGAGGATCTCCCCGACCTCGAGCCGGCTGCGCAGGTGCTCCGAGGGGCGGCCATCGGGGGCCGGCCCGCCGAGGTACACGATCCGCTCCACCCCCGCCCCGGCCGCGGCGCGCGCGAAGGCGTCCGCCGCCTGCCGCTCGAGGGCCCGGTAGTCGGCGCGCCCTCCCCCCATGCTGTGGACGAGGTAGTAGGCGATCCGCACCCCGCGGAGCGCGCGCGGGAGCGTCTCCGGGCGCAGCAGGTCGCACTCCCGCCAGGGCACGCCGCCCCGCCGCGCCGCCGGAGGGCGCCGGCTGCCGGCCACCACTCGCTCGCCGCGGGCGCGCAGCGCCGGCAGGAGGGATCGCCCGATGAACCCGGTGGCTCCGGTGACCAGGGTCCTCGGCCCGGGGGCGCCGCTCACGCGCCCGTCTCCGCCCCGAGGGCCCGCGGGTACGGCTCGAAGTACCGCTGCCGCGACAGCCGGCGAAGGAGGGCCGCGAAGCGGCCCAGGACCGAGTGCACGAACGGACTGCGCTTGTGTCCGCCGTCGAACCGCACCGGGTTCCCGAGCAGGCGGGCGCTGACGCCGATCCGCGGCTGGGTGGGTTGCTGGGCCATGGTGCCGCTCCTCGGGGCGCGCCGTCGCCCGGGCGCCGCACCCTCCCATGCGCGCCGGCCTGGGCGGACGCAACCGGAAGCGCCGCCCGGTCGCGCCGGAGGGCGGCCTCGGCCGGCTGCTCCCCGAGGCGCTCGCCGGGGGAAGGCAGGACCCTTGGCGCTCGGCGCGGCCGTTCTCATCCGGGGCGGCGCGAGAGCGCTGGCCGGAGCGGCTCACCTCGCCGCCGGCTCCTTCTGCTGCGCCGAGAGCGCCAGCGCCTCGGCCGCGGTGCGGCAGGCGCGCGGGCCGTCGTAGTACTTCGCCACCTTCACCTCGGGGTAGGCGCTCATCCGCGCGACCACCTCGCCGGCCACGCCGTCGGGCAGGGTGTCGGCGAGCGCGTAGAGGCCGCCCTCCCCCTCCTCCATGGCGTTGTGCGGCTCGAGGATCGAGAGGATCTCCGCGATCAGCGCGCGCGTGGGCGTCGGGACCAGCAGCGAGGCGAGCGCGCCGTGCTCCACCCGCAGCTGCCGGGCCATGGGCGGCGGCCCGCCGAGCCGCTCCCGGAGCACGGGCAGCAGCACCTTCTCCTCGAGCGCGATGTGACGCAGGAGCCCGGCCCGGAACGGCGCGTACGCCTCCAGGTCCACCGCGCCCGGCGTCCGCAGCGACTCGCGCAGGTGCCGGTCGAGGCGGCGATGATCGTCTTCCAGGAAGCGGGACACCGGGCCGGCCATGCGCGACCTCCTCGCGAGCGAACCTAACCCGCCGCCAAGCGGCGGTCACGATCGCGCGAGCCCTCGTCCTCGCCTCGACCTTCCCCGCCCGCCTCCGCATGGGTAGGCCCCGCCTTCACCCTTGGCTCGCGGGCGCCGGCCGCGGGGCGCGCCCAGCCTTGAGCCCGGCCGCCACTCCCGGTACAACCGGCGCTGGCTCGAACCGGAGGAACCGACATGTTCAAGGCCCTGGTGCTCGAGAAGGAACCGCAGTTCCGCGCCTCGGTGCGCGAGGTCGAGGACGACTTCCTCCCCGCCGGCGACGTGACGCTCTCCGTCGAGTACTCGACGCTCAACTACAAGGACGCGCTGGCCATCGCCAACCGCTCCCCCATCGTCCGCTCGTGGCCGATGATCGCCGGCATCGACGGAGCCGGAACGGTGCTCGAGAGCCGGCACCCGGGCTGGGGGGCGGGCGACCGGGTGGTGGTGAACGGGTTCGGCGTCGGCGAGGCGCACAAGGGCTGCCTCGCCGAGCGCGCCCGGCTGAGCGGCGACTGGCTGGTCCGGCTCCCGGCGGCCTTCGACACCCGGCAGGCGATGACCATCGGGACCGCCGGCTACACCGCCATGCTCTGCGTGCTCGCGCTCGAGCGGCACGGGCTCCGGCCCGGCGACGGCGAGGTGCTCGTCACCGGCGCGACCGGCGGCGTGGGCTCGGTGGCGGTGGCGGTCCTCTCCAAGCTCGGCTACGCGGTGACCGGCTCCACCGGCAAGGCGAGCGAGGCCGACTACCTGCGGACCCTCGGCGCGAAGCGGATCATCGATCGCGCCGAGCTCTCGCAGCCGGGGAAGCCGCTGCAGAAGGAGCGCTGGACGGCCGTCGTGGACTCGGTCGGGAGCCACACCCTCGTGAACGCGTGCGCCCAGACCCGCTACCGCGGGGCGGTGGCCGCCTGCGGGCTCGCCCAGGGCCCGGATTTCCCGGGCACGGTCATGCCGTTCATCCTGCGCGGGGTGGCCCTGCTCGGCGTGGAGAGCGTGCAGGCGCCGCTCGCCCTGCGGCAGGAGGCCTGGCGGCGGCTCGCCGCCGACCTCGACCCCGCCCTCCTCGAGACCATCGTCCAGGAGATCCCGCTCGAGGACGCCGTGGCGAAGGCGCCGGAGATCCTCTCCGGGAAGGTGCGTGGACGGGTGGTGGTCCGGATCGTCTGACACCGCCCGGGATCGCCGCGCCCCGGAACGCTCCATCTGGCGCGGGGCGCCCGGGGCGCCCGCACGCTAGCCTACCCTTCGAGCGCCGCCGCTGGCGTGCCGGCGCGGCCACCCCGGGAGGTGCCAGATGACGAAGCGGTCGCTCGCCCGCCTGGCGAAGCGCGCCATGGACGTGACCGGCGCGGCCGCCGGCCTGGCCCTCTGCTCGCCGGCCCTGGCCGTGATCGCCGTGCTCGTCCGCCGGAACATGGGCTCGCCGGTGATCTTCCGTCAGACCCGCCCCGGCCTCGGGGGACGCCCGTTCGTCCTCTACAAGTTCCGCAGCATGCGCGCCCCCCGCCCGGACGAGGACCGGTACCGGAGCGACGACCAGCGGCTCACCCGGCTCGGCCGCTTCCTGCGCACCACCAGCCTCGACGAGCTGCCGGAGCTCTGGAACGTGCTGCGGGGGGACATGAGCCTGGTCGGGCCGCGCCCGCTGCTCGTGGAGTACCTCGACCGCTACACGCCGGACGAGCGGCGCCGCCACGAGGTCCCGCCGGGGCTCACCGGCTGGGCCGCCGTGAACGGCCGCAACAGCATCCCGTTCCGCGAGCGCATCGCGCTCGACCTCTGGTACGTGGACCACTGGAGCCTCTGGCTCGACCTGCGCATCCTGGCGCTCACGGTCGTGAAGGTGGTCCGGCGCTCGGACGCGGCCGCCACCGAGAGCGACCCGGCGCTCGGGTTCCCGCTGCCGCCCCCGCGGCAGCCGGCGCCTCCGGCGCCCGAGGCGGTGGGGGAGCGAACCGGCGCTGAAGGCGTCAGCGCGCGAGCGCCCTGATCTTCTCGTGGTGCGCCTCGTCGAGCACGCTGAAGGCGAAGTCCACCGCTGCCCGCCTGGCCGCGGCGCCGTCGGGATAGGAGGCGGCGCGCATCACCGTCCGGCCGTTCTCGAAGCGCACGCAGAGCGTGTAACGGCCCTCGGAGTACCTGCGGACCTCGAGCCGCGGTCCGCCCTCGGCCTCCGTCCCGAACGTCGCCGTCCACGTCTGATCGGCCTGGACCCACTCCGCCACGGTCACCTCGCTCAACGCCCCGCGAGGTTCGATGTTACCTTGCCAGGGCGGTTTCGCAACCTCGGCGGCGGGAGGACGCCAACGCGGACCAGCGTGGCCCGCAGCTCCCGGCCGTCGAACGGCTTCGCGAGCACCGCGTCCACCCGCGGCAGCGGCGCGCGCCGGGTGAGCCCCGTCATGATGACGATGGGGATCCGCGCGAGGCGGGGGATGCGCCGGAGGCGAGCCACGAAGTCACGGCCGCCCATGCGCGGCATGAGGACGTCGAGCAGGATGACCGCCGGCCGGGGCCCCTTCCCCAGCAGCCCCAGGGCCTCCGCGCCGTCGGCCGCCAGCAGGGGAACGAGCCCGTAGGCAGCCACCTGCTCGGCGACCGCCGCGCGGAGCGACGGATCGTCGTCCACCACCAGCACGCGCTTGATGATCCGGCCGGCCATGTCTCGGGACACGTTAGCCAGGGCCGACGAGGCCCGAATCCCCCTCAGTCAGGTCGCGGAGGCGGGCCCCTCCGCGCCTCGCCGGGGTGCCTGCCGCTCTGGCCGTTGCCCACTCGACGCCATCCCCCTGGAGGGCCTCAATGGGACCAGCTTGGAAATCTCGGGGCCCATCGCCATCTTGTTGGCCGAGGAACCCATGGAAGCCGAGCTGGTCATGCACGACGCGGCGCATCGCGCACCAGTCCCCCCGGTCGAGCCGCCCCAGGTCCGGGCGGAGCCGCGCATCACCGTCCTCCTGGTGGAAGACAACGACGACATCCGCGGAGCGCTCGCCGAGTGGCTCGAGCTCGAGGGCTACCACGTGGTCACCGCCGCCGACGGCGAGGAGGGGCTCGCGCGGCTCGCCGAAGGCATCGAGCCTCGAGCCATCGTGCTCGACCTCATGATGCCGCGGATGGACGGGTGGACCTTCCTCGAGCGGCTGCGGGCGGACCCGCGCCACTCCGACCTCGGCGTCATCGTGACCAGCGCCATGGCCTCCCCCGAACCCCCGGAGGCCGACACCTGCCTCGCCAAGCCCTTCGAGCTGGGAGAGCTGCGCCACGCGCTCGCCCGCATCGTCTCCAACTGATCCGGCCTACTGCAGCCCGAGCGTGCCGCTCTCCTCCTCGTACGAGAAGAGGTCGCCGAAGCGCGCCCAGTCCACGAAGACGTCGAAGAGCGCGTCGTAGTTCTCGCTGGGCATGTTGACGGCCAGCAGCTCGAGCACGAACTCGCGATCGAGCCGGTGCGAGGGCTTGCGCTCGAGCGCCTCGTGCACCTGCCGGAAGAGCGCCAGCTGCAGGATGCTCTCGCGCCAGATGGCCTTGCGGGCCTCCGGGCTGGCGGTGACGAAGCGCCGGCCCCCGGCGGCGAGGGCGACCATGCGCTTGGGGGTGTCCACGAAGTCGAGCAGCTCGGCGGCGTTCGCCACCGCGATGGTCCGCCCGTACTCGCGCCCGGTGTCGTTGGCGATCCGGAAGACCTCCTCGCGCCCGCCGCGGGCGTCGAGGTACTCGAGCAGGCCCACCACCTCGCCGGGGTGGACGCTCGGGATGTGCTCGAAGGCGGGGGCGGCGGCGGCCGGGAGATCGGGCATCTCCGCGCCGGTGATGACGTCGTGGAGCCGATCCACGAGCCGCAGGAGCTCCGGCGAGCGGTAGTCGCGCGGGCGCGGCAGCCGGTTCTCGACGATCTGGCGGACCCGGCCCGGGTTCGCGCCGAGCACGACGATCCGGTCGGCCATGTAGACCACCTCCTTGATGTCGTGGCTCACCATGAGGATGGCGGAGGGGTGCCGCCCCTTGGCGGCGAAGATGTCGAGGACCTCGGCGCGGAGGCTCTCGGCGGTGAGGGCGTCCACCTGGCTGAAGGGCTCGTCCATGAAGAGCAGCTCCGGCTCGAGCGAGAAGGCCCGCGCCATGCCGACCCGCTGCTTCATGCCGCCCGAGAGCTCCCGCGGGTAGGCCTCCTCGAAGCCGGCCAGGCCGACGGTGCGGATGGCCTTCTCGGCGCGCGCGCGCTGCTCGGGGCGGGGCAGCCCCGCCGCCTCCAGCACCGCCTCGACGTTCTCGCTCACCGTCATCCACGGGTAGAGCGCGAAGCTCTGGAAGACGAAGCCCACGCTGGGGTTGAGCCCCCGCAGCGGGCGCCCGTGGTCGAGGACCTCCCCGCGCGTCGGCCGGGTCAGGCCGGCCAGGATGCGCAGGATGGTGGACTTGCCGCAGCCGGAGGGGCCGAGCAGCGCCACCACCTCGCCGGCCCCGACCGAGAGCGTCACGTCGTCGAGCACCCTGAGCGGAGGCCCCTGCGGCTGCGGGAACTCCTGGCTCACGCGCACGAGCGCGCACAGCGGAACGGCTTCGGTCTGCGAGGCGGTCGCGGCGTCCATCGGGTCTCCCGGTCCCCTCAGCGCGTCAGGGCGAAGCGGTCCTCGGCGAGCCGGTGCAGGCGGCGCCAGACGAGGCGGTTGAAGGCCACCACCACCAGCGCCATCACGAGCAGGCTCGCGGCCAGATCCGGGAACCGCGCCCCCGCCGCGGCGAGGCTCACCCGGGATCCCAGCCCCTCGGTCGCGAGCGTGCGCCCGCCGTAGCTCACGTACTCGGAGACGATGCTGGCGTTCCAGGCGCCCCCGGCGGCGGTGACCCAGCCGGTGACGAGGAAGGGGAAGACCGACGGCAGGTAGAGCGCCCGGAAGCGCTGCCAGCGGGAGAAGCGGTAGAGCCGGGCCGCCTCGCGCAGGTCCGCGGGGATGGCGCTCGCGCCGGCCACCACGTTGAAGAGGATGTACCACTGCGTCCCGAGCAGCATGAGCACCACGCTCCCCAGCCCGAGCTGGACGCCGGCGGCGGCCAGCAGGGCCACGGCGGCCGGGAAGAGCATCGGCGCCGGGAACGAGGCCACCACCTGCACCACCGGCTGCAGGATCCGCGAGAGGCGGGGCGAGAGGCCGATGGCGAGCCCCGCCGGCACCGCCCAGAGCGTGCCGAGGGCGGTCGAGGCGAGCACCCGGCCGAGCGTGAGCAGGGCCGCGGCCGCGATCCCGCCCCACTCGGCGAGCGGGAGCTGCCGGAGCAGGCGCAGCGTCTCCCAGGCGCCGAAGAGGAGCAGCGCGAGCAGCGCCGCGAAGAGCGCGCCCGAGGCGAGCGCCGCCAGGGCGCGGC
>JAJXVM010000126.1 GCA_021782135.1 Myxococcales bacterium
CTGCTCGCCCTGGCCGTGGACGCCGGGCTGGTGGGGGCCTCGACCGTGGGCCACCAGGCGGCGCTCCAGTCGGCCGCCGTCCGACAGGCGCGCGAGCTGGCGCGGCGGGGGGGGCGGGTCGAGCTGCCGCGCGGCGAGATGGAGTCCCTCGACCTCCGCTTCGCCCGCGAAGGGGTCCGGGCCCGCTACGTCCCGGCGTGCGCTCCCGAGCTCCCGGTCGCCGGCGCCGAGGCAAGCTACTGCGAGGTGGCCCCGCGCCCGCCCGCCTCCGGCGTCGCCCCGCCGCCGGCGCGCTGAACTCACCGGCCGAGAAAGCGCCAGCTCACGCCGCTTCCCTCCCACCTGACAACCGACGGCCCGGCCGCTCGCCCGCGCGCCGACCGGCCGGCCCGGCGACGAGCCCAAGCTCCCGTTCCCTCCTGGCGGCGGACCCCGCGTTCACGTTTGGTGAACGTTTCCAACGGACCCCGCCGCCGGGGAGAGCCCGCCGTCGCGGGCCGCGCGCCCGCCACCTCTCCCGACCTGCCCTTCCCATTTGAGGCACATGACGCTCGCGCGTAGACTCCGCCCCGCCATGGCGGAGATCGAGAACACCCCCCCTGTCCCGCGCCCGGCCGCCCGCGCCTTCGACAAGTTCCTCGGCGTCTGTCCCCTGCTCGGCGTGATCGCCGCCGGGATGGCGGTCGCGCTGCACGACGGCTCGAGCACGGAGATCCGGCTCGACGAGCTGCTGCCGTCCCTGCGCCTGCTCTGGCGCCACCCCTTCGCCCTCCTGGCGCTGCTCCAGTTCGCCTACCTGGTGCTCCAGACGGTGCTCTGGCTCCGCTACCGCCCCTTCGCGCCCGGCGGCGACGAGACGCTCCCGTCGGTCACGGTGGTGATCCCGGCCTACAACGAGGGGCCGATGGTCGAGCGGAGCATCGAGTCGGCGCTCCGCTCCGACTACCCCGCGGACCGGCTCGAGGTCATCGCCGTCGACGACGGCTCCCGCGACGACACCTTCTTCCACATGGAGCGGCTGCGCCGCCGTCACCCGGAGAGCGTCCGCCTCGTCCGCTTCGCGGGGAACCGCGGGAAGCGGGCCGCGCTCGAGGCCGGCTTCCGCGTCGCGCGCGGCGAGGTGATCGTCACCATCGACTCGGACAGCGAGGTCGAGCGCGGCACCCTCCGCGCCATGGTGGCTCCCTTCCGCGACGCCAAGGTGGGGGCGGTGGCGGGCAAGGTGTCGGTGCTGAACCGCTCCACCTTCATCGGCGCCATGCTCGACGTGCAGTACACCCTGGCGTTCGACTTCCAGCGCGCGGCCCAGTCGGCCTATCGGACGGTGGCCGTCTGCCCGGGCGCCCTCTCCGCCTTCCGGCGCGAGGTGATCCTGCCCCACCTGCCGGAGTGGCTCGACCAGCGCTTCCTCGGGCGCCCGGTGGCGCACGGCGAGGATCAGGCCCTCACCAACATCGTGCTCCACGCCGGCTACGACACCGTCTACCAGTCGAACGCGGTCATCCACACCCTCGCCCCGACCCACTACCGCCAGCTCAGCAAGATGTTCCTGCGCTGGGAGCGCAGCTACGTGGTCGAGGGCTTCTCCTTCGCCCGCTTCATGTTCACCCGCTACCGCGACCACAACCGCGTGCTGCCGGTGATCACCTTCTTCATCGCCAACCTGCGGCTGGTCTTCCTCTACACCGGGCTGGTGCAGACGCCGCTCCTGCTCCTCGAGCGGCCGGCGCGCGTCGCCGACCTCGCCATCGCCGTCGCGGTGAGCGGGACGGTCACCGCCGCCTACCACCTGCGCAAGGACCGCAGCCTGCGCTTCACCTACGGGCTGGTCTACGCCTTCTACTCGCTGCTCTTCCTGCAGTGGATCCTGCCCTGGGCGGTGGTGACCGCGCGCGACGAGCGCTGGGGCACGCGGTAGGCGCCGCGGCGCCGGGTCCGTCCTAGAGCGCCGCCCGGACCAGCTCCGGCACGACCGCCCGCTCGCCGGCGTCGCGGTCCACCAGCCCCGAGGCCACCATCACCTTCGAGAGGCCGCGGTACGGGTAGGCCTCGGCCCGCGCCAGCTCGCGCAGCGCCGCCGCCAGCTCCGGCGAGTGGGCCAGCACCCCGGCCGCGAGCGCGCGCTCCCCGGGCAGCGCCGACGCGAGGAGCCCGTCCACCGCCCCGGCGTCGATCCCCGCCCCCGGCCCCGCCGCCTGCCGCAGATCCGAGAGCACCCGCTCGAGCAGCTGCGGATGGCCGCCGGCGAGCCCGAAGACCCGCGCCCGCGCCGCCGCCGGCAACCCCGGCAACAGCCGCTCGACCAAAGCGTCGCGCTCCGAGGGCTCCCCCGCCGCCCCCGCAGCCGCCGACAGCGGCGCCAGGAAGACCGGGCGCGTGACGTTCCGGAAGTAGTGCGACCCGGGGCTCGTCTCCTCGAGGTACAGCCGCCAGCAGGCGTAGATGGGGGTCACGCGCGCCGAGGCCTGGAAGGCGAAGCGCAGCGCCGCCATGAAGGCGACCTTCCACGACTCGGCCGCCGCGAGGTCGACGTCGTCCACCAGCAGGCAGACGCCCCCGGTCCGCGCCGCCGCGCCCACCCGCGCCACCCAGCGCTCCAGCCCGGGCGGCGTCACCCGGACGCCGCTCCCGCCGTCCTCCGTCGCCGGCTCGGTCAGCGCGGCCCGCAGGTCCGCCTGCTCCGGCGCGGCCACCAGCTTGGAGGCCAGCAGCCCGGCGCGCGCCTGCTCGACCAGGGCCCCGAGCCAGCCCTGAAAGCCCGCGTCGCCGGACGCGCCCGACGGCCGCGGCATGCTGACGAGCGCCACCGGGATGCCCCGCTCGCGCTCCAGGGCCGGCACGAGCTGCCGGATGAGCGTGGTCCGGCCCATCCCCGGCCCGGCGACCACCGTGATGCCTCCCTCCACTGCGATGCTGCCGCGCCCCACCGACACCGGGTCGGGGAAGAGCCGCAGCAGCTCCCGCACGCCGGGGACGCGCGCCACCGGCGGAAGCGGCGCGCCCGCGTCGGCGCGCCGGGAGTCGGGCGGGGTGCTGGGATCTCGGGGTTCCACGCGGGGCGGCGCTCCTGGAACGATCACCCGAGCGCGAACGAGCCGCTGCGAGCGCTGGCGAGGATACGACGAACGATGCCCTCGCGGAACACGTAGGCGTCGGGGTTGGTGAGGTTCCCCTCGGGCTCGAGCAGCCCGGTCTCGCCGAGCAGCCGCACGGTCACCGCCGCCGCCTCGAGCAGCCGGCGCCGCCGCTCCTCGCCCGTGAGCAGCCGGTCGATGCCGCTGGCCTGGAACTCGCGCTCCACCAGCGCGGCCGCCTGGCGCCGCAGCTCCCCCGCCTCCATCCGGCCCTCGCGCGCGAGCGCCCGCAAGAGCTTGCCGGTGGGCGTCTGCGCGTCGGCGATCTCCGACTCCACCCACACCCGCAAGGGCGAGCCCTCCTCCTCCTCCCGCGCCACCGCGGCGGTGGCGCCCTCGATGCCGATCTCGAGCGCCCCCAGGCCGCCCTGGCGCGCCCGCTCCGGATCGTACAGCTCCAGCACCGACGAGCCGATGCGGCGCACCAGCAGCGCGATCCCCTGCGCCTCGCGGACGACGAGCTGCAGCGCCTCGTCGGTGAAGCGGATCCCCTGCCGCGCGCCGAGGCCGCGCATCATCGCCTGGGCCGCGTCGTCGGGCAGGCCGGGGAGGAAGACCGTCTCCAGCGAGCCGAGCAGCGACTGCCCGGCCAGCGCCGGCATCGGGGCCCAGAGCAGCGGGTGCATGGTGCCGCAGAGCACGACCCCGATCCGGGCCGCGCTCGACCCCGGATCCGCCGAGGCCGACCGCAGCCGGCCGACGAGCACCGAGAGCACCTCGAGCGCCCGCGGCAGCCGCTCGGCCGGGACGGCCAGCGCCTGCTCCAGCTCGTCGAAGATGAGGAGGACCGAGGTGGCGCGCTGCCCCTCGCCGCGGGCGGCGGCCGCCGCGAACTCCCGCAGCCAGACCGCGACCAGGCCGCTGTCGAGCGGCCCGGCCGGCAGCGGGGCCGGCACCTGGGCGCCCTCGCCGTAGCGCGCCAGGAACGACTCCCGCAGCCGGTGGCTCAGGTAGCGCAGGATGGTGTCGGCGGATCGGGCCGGGTCCTCGGCGAACGCGATCTCGTGGTAGAAGCCGGCCAGGTCCACGTAGGCCGAAGGCCCCGGCAGCCGCCGCGCCACCTCCAGCGCCAGCGACGACTTCCCGAACCGGCGCAGCCCGGCCACGAAGGACCAGCTCCCCGCCTGCACGCTCGCCAGCAGCCCGGAGACGATCCGCTCGCGGTCGAAGAACTGGCTGGCCGAGGTGATCCGGCCCCGGACCTCGAAGGGGTTGCCCCGCAGCGAGGTCTGCTCGACGAGGTCGAGCAGGTCGTCCGAACCGCGCAGCCACTGCAGCCGCTCGGCCGAGACCGGCAGGACCTGCACCGCCTTGCGCGAGCCGCGGCCGGCCCACTCGAGCAGCGCGCGCACCGCCGGCAGGTCCGGCGAGGCGCCCGGGTCGTGCGCCAGCAGCGCCACCTCGGCCTCGACCGCGCGCGCCCGCTGCGCCGCCCCGTTCACGTCGCGCTCGAGCAGCCGCGCCCCGCCTTCCGAGCGGCACACCACCGCGCGCCGCCCCCAGCGCTCCCAGACCTGCGTGCGGGGCAGCTCGATCTCGACGAACTGGAGCTGCGACGGGCGCAGCCGCGCCGCGCCGGAGCGGCGCACCGGCAGGTCCACCGAGGCGAAGTGCCGCCGCACCCGGGCGCTCCAGGCGCCGAAGCGCCGCCAGGCGGCGACCCACCGCACGACCCAGGTCACCCCGGCCGCGCCGGCCAGCGCGATGGCCAGCCCCACCCAGAGCGCCCGCTGCCAGCGCGACCAGCGCCGCTCGAGCCGGGCCGCGAGGGTGCAGTCGAAGAAGGCGCTCGCCTCGGCGCCGCTGCAGCGATCGCAGCGGCCCGCGTCGAGGGCCACCGCCTCGCAGGCCCCGGAGGCCGAGAAGAGGCGCCGCGCCCAGGCCGACGGGCGGCTGGCCCGGGCGAAGCGCTGCTGCTCGATGGGCTGCCCGTGGCCGTCGAAGTGCCAGGGGCCGGCCTCGGGCGCCTCGCCGAAGAGCGTGGCGACCCGGACCACCGGCCGCGCCTCCTCGGCGAAGCCGGCGCCCCCGCGCCGGTCGGCGCAGAGGGAGCGCAGCTTGGTCGTCGCGAGCGCCGGGGCCGGCGATCCCACCCGCACCAGCTCCGAGCCGCCCGGCGGCCGCTGGAAGGCGCTCGGGACCGAGGCGGCGCGCCCCTGCCACTCCGCGGCCAGCAGCTCCCCACAGGCGCGCACCGTGGCGCGCGCCTCGGCGGTCCGATGCGGCTCCCGCCCCAGCCAGCGCGTGAGCGCCTCCTCGGCCGGGTCGGGCAGCGAGCAGGACTTGGGCGCCGGGAGGGTCTGCAGCGCCCGAAGGGCCCGGCCGCAGAGGTCCTCCTCGCCGCCCTCCACGAAGCGCCGCCGCACCAAATCCACCCGCGTCAGCGCCTGACCGGTGAGCTGTCCCAGCCCCGGAAGCACCCGCGACGACCAGGCCGGGAACGAGCTCCCCGCCGCGCGATCCTCGAGGAAGCAGGTGTAGAGCTTGGTGAAGGCGGCGTCGGCGACGACGCCCCAGGCGTCGCTCCCGCGCTGCGACGGGGGCAGATCCTGGAGCCAGTCGAGCACCCGCGCCGGCACGAGCGTCCGGCAGTCGGTCGCCCAGATCGCCTGCTCCCGCCGCTGCAGCACCAGCGGCCCGGTGGTCTCGAGCAGCGACTGCAGCTGCGAGGCCCGGCGGCACTCCGGGGTCCAGGGCGAGAGCGGGCAGCGGGCCAGCTCGAGGTAGGTCTGCACGAGCGACAGGCCCGCCGCCAGCGTCGGCCCCTGCCCGGCGCCCTCGGCGCCCGCGGCGCTGCGCCGGACCTCGTCCACCAGCTTCGCGTCGAGCGGCGCGGGCGAGGCGAGCCAGGCGTCGATGCCGGGCCGCCCGCTCGCCTGCAGCCGCGCCCAGGCCCGCGGCGCCACCCGCCGGAAGGCGGCCAGGAGCACGCGGCGGTAGAGGAGCGGCGCGCGGCCGTCCCCGCCGGCCAGGAGCTGCGCCATGGTGCGATCGACCGGGAGCGACGGCGGGCCCGCCGCCGGCAGCTCGTCGCGGGCCCCCGCCTCGTAGAGCAGGAGCCCGTGCAGCTCCGCCTCGACCCGGCTCCAGCTCCCGAGCTGGGTGGCGATGCGCGACTGCGTCTCCGGGGCGAGGCAGCCGCCGAGCCCGCCGGGTGCCGCGGCGCCGTCGACGACCCAGCGGCCCAGCTCTCCCACGCTGGCGCAGAGCGCGTCGCGCGACGAGTGCGCCGCAGCGGTCGCCGCCTGGGACTGCTGCAGCTGGTGCCCGAGCTGGGCGGCGTGATCGGCCTGGGACTTCTCCCGCTTCTCCGAGGCCCGCGCGCGCTCCTCGCAGGCGTTGAGCGAGCCGCGCAGCTCGTCCGACTTCCGGACCTCCGCCGCGCAGGCGCCCGCCTCGGGGCCGGCCGCGGCGCGCGCGCTGGCGGAGGCGAGGGACAGGCCGACGGCGATCAGGCAGCGGACGAGGCGGGGGGTCATGGCGGGTCGCAAGCTTGGCCACCTTAGCCTCGCCCCAACTGAGCCGGCAAGCCGAGATGGGACGGGCGGTCGATCACTTTGACCTCACAGCATTCCGCCGGGCATGATGAGAGATGGGTGCGGCGCGGGAGGCGCCGCAGGCGAAAGGAGCGGTCGGGCCGCCGCTCCGCTGGGGCGTCCTCGCGGCGCCGCGCGACGAAAAGGAACCCCGTGCTCAAGATCCTCGCGCCGCTCCTCATCTCCGTCTCGCTGCTCGCCTGGGGCGCCACCTGGGCGCTCGGCCGGACCGCGCAGACCTGGTTCGAGCGCGACGTCGGCCTGCGGGCGCGCCTCGCCGTCGCCGGCGCGCGCGGCTCGCTCGCCGAGCAGCTGGCGCGCCGCGACCGCCGCCGGCTGGCCGCGCTCCTCGAGGAGATCACCCGCGACGACCGCATCACCGCCATGGCCGCCTGCGGCCCCGACGGCAAGACGGTCGCCCGCACCAGCGCCCTCCCGGACGGGCTCGCCTGCCGCGACCTCACCGGGGTGGTCCCCGCCGACCCGGCCGCCCGGCTCGCCTGGGGCGGCATCGACTTCGAGCGGACCGTCCCCTCCGGGAACGTCCGCGTCAGCCTGCTCCCGGTCATCGACGACGACGCCTTCGCCGGCTCGGTGGTGGTGGTGCACGACATGAGCTGGGTGGCGCGGCGCGAGGCGGCGATGCGCCGCCTCACGCTCGGCGTCTTCGCGGTGGTGGGGATCCTCGCCTACCTCCTCACGGTGCTCCTCCGGAGGCTCAACTGGCGCGACTGGTCGCGCGAGCTGCGCGACCTCGTCCTGCACCCGCGCTTCCGCCGCGGGGGTCGCGCGACCCGCGGCGCGGCCTTCCAGCCCATCGCCTCCGAGCTGCGCCAGCTCCTGGCAGAGCTGTCGCGCGAGCAGTCCGGCCCGACCGCCGGTCACTGGTCGCCGGAGCGGCTGCAGGACGTGCTGGAGCGCGCCCTCGGCGGCGACGGCGTGGTGGTGCTCGCCAACCGGGAGCCGTACCTCCACAGCCGCACGGAGAGCGGCGAGGTGAAGGTGCTCCACCCCGCGAGCGGCCTCGTGACCGCCCTCGAGCCGGTGATGCGCGCCTGCTCGGGCACCTGGGTCGCGCACGGGTCCGGCAACGCCGACCGCGAGCACGTGGACGGCCACGACCGGGTGAAGGTCCCGCCCGGCGAGGAGGCGTACACGCTGCGCCGGGTCTGGCTCTCCCCCGAGGAGGAGCGCGGCTACTACTACGGCTTCGCCAACGAGGGGCTCTGGCCGCTCTCGCACATCGCCCACGCCCGCCCGCTCTTCCGCACCGAGGACTGGCGGCAGTACCAGCTCGTGAACGAGCGCTTCGCCGAGGCGGCCTGCCGCGAGGCCAAGGGGCCCGACCCGGTGATCCTGGTGCAGGACTACCACTTCGCCCTGGTGCCGCGGATGATCCGGCACCGCCTGCCGCGGGCCACGATCATCTCCTTCTGGCACATCCCCTGGCCCAACGCGGAGCACTTCGGGATCTGCCCCTGGGCGAGGGAGATCCTGACCGGGCTCCTCGGCAGCAGCGTGGTCGGCTTCCACACCCAGCTCCACTGCAACAACTTCCTCGAGTCGGTCGACCGCTTCCTCGAGGCCCGCATCGACCGGGAGTCGCAGGCGGTGGTGCTCGGCGGCCACGAGTCGCTGGTGCGCAGCTATCCGATCTCGATCGAGTGGCCCAACCACTGGGCCCGCGCCGCCCCGCCGCCGCTCGAGTGCCGGCGGACCGTCTTCGACGAGCTGGGGCTCGCCCCCGACGCGCTCCTCGGCGTGGGGGTGGACCGGATCGACTACACCAAGGGGATCGAGGAGCGGCTCCTCGCGGTCGAGCGCATGCTCGAGCGCTCCCCCCACCTCCAGGGCCGGTTCACCTTCGCCCAGCTCGGCGCGCCGAGCCGCACCCTCATCGACCGCTACCGGGCCCTGAACGAGAGCGTCGAGGCGCTCGCGAACCGGATCAACGAGCGCTTCGCCACCGGCACCTACCGCCCCATCGTGCTGCTCCGCGCCAGCCACGAGCCGCCGACCGTGTACCGCTACCTGCGCGCCGCCGACGTCTGCTACGTGAGCAGCCTCCACGACGGCATGAACCTGGTCGCGAAGGAGTTCGTGAGCGCCCGCGACGACGAGCGCGGCGTGCTGGTGCTGAGCCGGTTCACCGGCGCGGCCCGGGAGCTGACCCAGGCGCTCATCGTGAACCCCTACGACCTCGACGAGGCGAGCGCCGCGCTGGCGGCCGCCGTGGAGATGAGCCCGGAGGAGCAGGCGGACCGGATGCGCGCCATGCGCGCCTTCGTGAGCGAGTTCAACGTCTACCGCTGGGCCGGGCGGATGCTGGTGGACGCCGCCCGGGTCCGGCAGCACGGGCGGCTCTCCGACCGGCTCACCCCGGTCCTGCGCGCCGTCGTTCCGCGCCGGTGATGCGCCCCATCCTCTCGACCCGCGGGCAGGCTGCCCTGCGCGCGCTCACCCGCGCCCGCCCGCTCCTGGGGTTCGACTTCGACGGGACGCTCGCCCCGCTGGTGGCGGATCGGAACGCGGCCGCGCTCCGGCCCGCCACGCGCGACCTCCTGGCGGCGCTCTGCGCGCGCTTCCGCTGCGCGGTGATCTCCGGCCGGGCGCGCGACGACCTCGCCGCCCGCCTCGACGGCCTCGGTCCGCTCCGCCTTGCCGGGAACCACGGCGCCGAGGCGCGGGCGGGCGC
>JAJXVM010000127.1 GCA_021782135.1 Myxococcales bacterium
CTTGACGAAGGCCCAGAAGACGGCGAAGTAGACCTACCCGGCGGCGCAACGCTCCCGGTGATCGCCTTGTCGGATCAGGTGATCGGCATCGGCCGGAATGGCCGATCGGCATGGCCGGAATACGCAGCCGTCAGGAGCTTCGTCGTGAGGTACGTGTTGCAGTCCCCAGAGCGGACGGCGATCTTCCGGGTGGCCCCGTACTGCGCCTCAAGCTCCTTGAGCTCCGCGAGACGGCCTTCGTCGGTCTCGATGAACACGTACTGCTCGAACGGCGGCTCGATCTCCAAGGCGACCCGCGGCGAACCGTCGATGACCTCGCGGGAGTCCTCGTCGCGCGCGTCGTCACCGAGGTCGAGGTGGATCGTGGGGTCGTCGTGCTCCTTCTTCCGGACCACAGCGCGACCGGCCGCGGCGAAGGCGTCGACGTACACGGTCTTGAGCGGCGCGTGCTTGCTCAGGATCGTCATGTACGCGGACAAGTACGCCCGCAGCCCGTTCAGCTTCTCACGCGCCCACGGCCCGACCTCGGGCAGGTCCTGAGTCATCTTCCGGATGTCCCCCCTTCGGCAGCTTCGCGCAGAGTACGGGCGGGCGAAAGTTTCGCTTCCGTGCTGGAGCCAGTGTACGAAGCTATACTGACGTTCAGGATCTTGGGCGGGCCGGAGCCGGGGATGAGCGACCACAGCACCATCGAGTGGACGGACGCGACGTGGAACCCCATGCGCGGCTGCACCAAGATCTCCCCAGGCTGCACCCACTGCTACGCCGAGACGTTCGCCGAGCGGTTCCGCGGCGTGCCGGGTCATCCGTTCGAGCAGGGCTTCGATCTCCGGCTCGTGCCGGAGGCTCTCGATCTCCCGCTCCGGTGGAAGAAGAGCCGCCTCATCTTCGTGAACTCGATGAGCGACCTCTTCCACGAGAAGGTGCCCGACTCGTACATCGAGAAGGTCTTCGAGGTGATGCGGCAGGCCACGCAGCATCGGTTCCAGGTCCTCACGAAGCGCGCGGAGCGACTCGAATCGTTCACGCATCGTCACGCCACGTCATCGAACGTGTGGCTCGGCGTGAGCGTCGAGAACGCGGACTACACCTGGCGGATCGACCATCTTCGTCGCGCGCAGGCTCGCGTCCGCTTCCTGTCCGTCGAGCCGCTCCTCGGGCCGATCCCCGATCTCGACGTTCGCGGGATCGACTGGGTGATCGTCGGCGGTGAGAGCGGCGGCAAGTCCCGCCCGATGAACGCGACGTGGGTCCGGGAGATCCGGGATCGCTGTCGGTCCCTCCGCGTCCCGTTCTTCTTCAAGCAGTGGGGCGGGTTCCAGAAGAAGAAGAATGGCCGCGAGCTCGACGGGCGCACCTGGAACGAGATGCCCCGCGCGGCGGCCGGGTAGTCGCCGCCCCGCGAGCGCGACGACGCCGTGGGTTGAGCCACTGGATCGCCCGTGCGAGGATCTCAGCGGGGCTAGGGCCGATCACCCGAACGCCGCCGACCTCGGGCGGATGCCCCGCTTCACCTTCGAGGAGACCGCCGCGCCGACCAGGCGCACGAGGAGGCGGGGATGCCACGCGCACCGCGGCTGCCCAAGGGGCCGTCGCTGGACTCGAAGTGGCTGTCGGACCAGAAGTCCGCCAGCGAGTTCCTGAAGAAGAACCGGAGCGACGCCGAGATCGACGCGCTCGTGCGCGCCGGCGAGCTCGGGGTCAACATCGCCGAGGTCGTGGGCTACTTCTACCCATACCGCGACCACATCACCGGGAAGCACGGTCTGCTGAAGGCACCCGAGGCGAAGGTGCCGAAGAACTCCTGGACCGCCTTCAGCTCGGACCGCGAGCAGGAGACCGAGATCACTTACGCCGAGCGGCTGCGCGACCGCGCCAACCCCCACGGCGTCCGCCTCGCCCACGGGCGCTCACGGACGCGCGGGCCGGACGCGCTCGCGCCGCTCTCCGCCGTCGCCGCCGAGATGCTCCAGTTCACGGTGGACATCGGCCCGCTGCTCCAGGTCGCGGCTCGGCTGCGCCGCGTACTCGGCGTGGACGCGCGGGCGAAGAAGCGGCTCGCCACGATGCGCTCGCCGCGCCAGATGTTCTGCGCCTGCGTGCTCATCTGGGCGAAGAGGACGAAGCTCGCCGCCCCGACCTCCGGGGAGCTTGCGGCCCTCGCCCTCCACCTGGACCACAAGGAGTTCACCCGGGACCAGGTGAAGACCGCCGACGCGACCCATGGCCGCCTACGGGCCTGGGACCAGCTCCAGCGCGACGTCCGGACGGGGCTGGTTCCGTTCCTTGAGAAGCTGCTGGACGCAGCCATCGAAGACCCGGAAGACGCCGCGTAGTCGAAGACCAGCCCGGCTCGCGAATCGCGGTTTCTGGCTGCCCAGCCGCTACGCACCATCGCGGATCTCCGCCGGGCTTGGCGCATCGAGCCCATCGGCGAGAACGGCCTCCTCACCCTGAGGAGACCGCGCATGCAGTCCACGAAGACCAGCACCACCGACACCAACAACAGGAACGCCGCAAACAACACCACCACCGGCGGGAGCTCGATGAGGGGGCAGTTGTCGCCCCCTAATGCGCGTTCTGGTGGGGTTCGGGAGTGGAATCCCCTGGGCGTGTCCGGGGATGTGTCCCTCGGCGCCTCGGACGCCTTCGCGCCTATCCGCTCGGAGGCCCGCCATGCATGAGGCCGCCGTGATGGCGTTGATGGCTCTGCTCCTCGTCCGGACCCTGGTGCCCCGCCGGCCGCTCGCGATGCCGTCGGTCACCGCGCCCGTCGTCGGCGTCGAGCTCGTCCCCCGCGTCGATGGCGCCGCCGCCGGCACCGAGGTCCGCATGGCCGTGGTCGTAAACGGCACCGCGATGGTCGAGACGGTGACCGTGCCCGGCGCCACGATCACCACCGACACGCTCGCCGCCACCATCAGCCAGTTGCTCTTCAAGGTCGGGATCGCGGTGCCGACCAAGAGGCGCGTGGGTCGCGTCTTCCTCGTTGCGATGAACGGCAAGGCCGTCCTGGCCCGGATCGACCGGCCCACCCGCGCGGCCCGCATCCGCCAGGTGGGGGCCGACATCCACCACGCCGACTTCGCCCCGGTCGGCGTCGGCGAGGTCCGCCTCGCGCTGTCGCTCATCGACTTGTCGGCCTTCTTCCTGGACTACGACACCGAGGAGGTCAGCCGCTTCATCAACTTCCCGTCCGTCGAGCAGGTCGTCCGGCACCTCTCCACCATGCTCGACGTGCCGGCGGCCACCCGGCTCGCCCACGAAGGACGCGTGGTCGCGGTCGTGGCCCTCGCCTTCCACCAGTTCCGGGAGCGGCTCCTCTCGCGCTGGGGCGTCGACCCGCTGCGGAACCGCACGCTGGCGTCCCTCGCCGGCCGGATCTTCATCACGCACTTCGCCAGGACGGGGCCGGCGCCCTGGAAGCTCCGCAAGACGGTCAAGAAGCGGCGCTCGTCCGAGGGCTTCCGCGACGAGCGCCGTAACGAGAAGGTCTTCGCCGGCAACCGCGACGTCCGACTCGCAGCGGCGCGGGCGCTCTGGGGCGGCATGATGATCGCCTTCCGGCGCGGCCTGCTCGTCGAGTCGCTGGTGGAGCTCGACGCCGTCTCGCTCTACCCGCACGCGGCCATCATCCAGCCGCTCCCGCACCACCGCACGCGGTGGCGCCCACTCCGCGACCTCGCCGAGGTGGATCGGGTCGAGGGCTTCGTCCACGTCGAGTTCGAGTTCCCGCCGGGATTCGACTACCCCAACCTGCCGACCGTTCGGGAAGGCGTGAACCGCATGCTCTTCACGCGGCGCGGCGTCTCGACCTGCACCGTCGCCGAGCTCCGCGTGGCGCTGCGGTTCGGGGCCACGACCCGCATCCTCGACAGCCACGTCTTCGAGCCGGGCGCCAGCGAGCGCCAGCACGACCTCGCCCGCTACATGCGCGAGCTGCTCGCCGACAAGGCGGCCGCCGCCAAGGGGTCCATCCCCTACGAGACGTCCAAGCTCCTCGCCAACGCGCTCATCGGCAAGCTGGCGGAGCGGTTCGGCGGCTCCTCGCTGCTCGACTTCGAGCGCGCCGCCCAGCTCCAGGGCTTCTCGGCCGGCCTGGGCGCGGCCGTGGCGGGCTCCAGTGCGCTGCACCAGGCGCTCCAGCGCACGACTGACGCCGGCTCGCTCTTCGCGCCCGAATGGGCCGCCCTCATCATCGGGCGCGGCAGGGCGATCATAGGCGACATCTGCGCCGCCGGCCGGGCGGTGCTGGTGAGCACGGACGCGGTGCTCGTGGCGCCGGCCGCCGACATCTCCTGCCCCGGGCTCGCCGAACTCCGCGCCGCCGGCTCCGACATGAGGCTGGAGCACGCCGCCGACGCCGCCTTCATCGTGCGGAATCGCTGCTACGCCTTGCTGCGGCGGCCGCAGAACGTCACGACGGGGCCGCAGGTCATCGCGGCCGACGGCACCTGGGCGGTCATCAGGACTGCGCGCCACGGCTCGTCGGAGACGCCGGAGGAGTTCGCCGGGACGATCCTCACCTGCCTGGCCGGCGAGACCGACGCGGCCCCGGAGCGGGTCCGGACCCGTCGCCTCGGCGCTCACGAGGCCGTGCGTCGCGGCCGCGCCATCAACGAGGAGGTCGCCGAGCCGCACCGCACCACCTTCAACTGGGACTCAAAGCGGCGGCTGCTCAACCGCGACGTGAACTTCTTCACCGGGTTCACCGGCACCGTGCCCTACGACACCATCGGGGCGATGGAGAGCGGCGAGCGGCAGGCGCTCAAGGCCCGCCGCAAGGCCGAGCGCCGCGACGCCCAACGGCAGGCGAAGCTCCTCCGCACCGTCACGCGGCTGCTCGCCGATGGCCGCACCGTCGGGAATGTCGCCGAGGTGACCGGCGTCTCGATCTCCACCGTGGAGCAGGTCCTCGCCACCATGCCCGTCGCCGAGGGCGAGGATGGCTGACCGGCGGGGCCAGCTCGTCGACGGCATCGCTGGGGCGCTCGCCGCGCTCCTGGAGGTGCCGTCGCGGCTGGCCTCGCTGGAGGGCGAGGTCCGCTCGCTGCGCGAGGAGGTCGCCGCGCTCCTCCGGTCGTCCCCGCCGACAGCGGTCACTCTCGCGGAGGCGGCCATGCGGCTAAGGGTGAGCGTCTCCACCCTGCACCGTCGCATCCGCGCGGGGGACCTCCCGGTCGTCCGGGTCGGGCGCGCCATCCGGATCGACCTGGCCGTCCTCCGCCACACCGACGCCGCCGGAGTGGCGCGCCTGGCCGAGGCCGCCCGTCGGCCCCGATGACCGACCGCCGAGCTGGTCTCCGCCAACGAGTTGTCCAACCGCCACAACGCCGCGCACGCGGCAGGAGGAGTGCATCATGGCCAGACGCAGAAGGCGCCGCCCCCACGGCGGCGGGCAGCTCGTGCCCCCGGAGCTCCCGGGCGGCACCTGGGGCATCCGGTGGCGGGAGGCCGGCCAGCGCCGCTACCAGGGCGGCTTCGCCACCCGCGAGCTCGCCGAGCGCGTCCTCGCGAAGATCGCCGGCGACGTCGCCGTCGGCCGGGCGGGGATCTCGCTCGACCCGAAGGGCGTGCCCGAGCTCGACGTCCTCGCCGGCCCGTTCCTCGACCGGCGCGGCCTCACCCACCGCGCCGCCTCGACCGACCGGGGCCGCTGGAAGAAGCACCTCAAGCCGTGGTTCGGCCACAGGAAGCCGCACGAGGTCGACGCTGCGCTAGTCCGGCGCTTCATCGAGGGGAAGCTCGCCGAGGGGCTCAACCCGGCCACCATCCGCATCCTGGTGGCGCTGCTCTCGGCGCTCTACGTCGGACTGGTCGAGGACAAGGTCGCAACGGCGAACCCGTGCCACGGCCTGCCCCGCTCGACGCGGCGGCTCATGCGACCGACCCACGATCCTCGCACGACGCCCTTCATCGAACGCATGGCGGACGTCCGGCGCATCTACGCGCTGCTGCCGCCACCGCTGAACATCGCCTTCGGCATCGGCGTGCTCGGCGGGCTTCGCACGGGTGAGATCTTCGCCCTGCGGTGGCTGCACGTCGACCTCGCCGCCCGTCGCATCCACGTCCGCGAGTCGGTGAAGGGGCCGCTCAAGGACAAGGACTCGCGCGTCGTGCCCATCCTCGATCCGCTGCTGCCGATCCTCGCCGAGTGGAAGCTCAAGTCCGGCGGCGAGGGGCTCGTCATCCCGCCGCTCCGCAGCGACGGCCGGAAGATCGACAAGGCCACCCCGGGCAACTTCCTGCGCCCGGTGCTGAACGCCCTCGGACTCGCCAGGCCGGGCCTCGGCTGGTACGAGGCCACCCGCCACACCTTCGCGTCGCAGTGGGTGCTGGCCGGCGGTTCCATCGAGAAGCTGAAGGAGATCCTCGGGCACTACTCCGTCGTGATGACCGAGCGGTACGCCCACCTCAAGCCGGACCTCTTCTCGGCGAAGGACATGGCCGTCCTCGACCTCGACCTGACCGCCAGCGACGCCGTTCCGGTGCAGCTTGGGCAGTCTTTGGGCAGGACCCCACCCTCGGCGGGGTCCAAGTAGTTGATGTAGAAGATGAAAGACCGGAGCCGTCCTGTAAGCCGGGTCCTGTCCCGCGGGGTCTCCCCCGCGGCGGCGAACATTCATCTCGGACGCGCGTTGCCGCGCGCCTCCAGCGAGCCGTACCCGGAGGCTAGGGCGGGCCGCCCGACACCCCGCAGCTTCGCGGGGACGCCTCCCTATTTGCTCTTGCACCGGGTGGGGTTTGCCGTGCCACTCCTGTCACCAGGAGTGCGGTGCGCTCTTGCCGCACCGTTTCACCCTTGCCACGCGCGCCCCCCGGCGCCCTCACGGGCGCCGGCTCGACCTCCACGCCGTTCGGCGGTCTGCTCTCTGTTGCGCTGTCCTGCGGGTCGCCCCGACCGGTCGTTGACCGGCACCCTGCCCTGTGGTGCCCGGACTTTCCTCGGCGGCCCCTGCCCTGCAGGCCGACGCGTTCGCCCGGACGGCTCCGGCGGCGCGACTCTAGCACGGCGCGCGGTGGAGGGCGGGCTCCCCGCCGCGCGGCGGCGCCCACGGCGGTGGGCGCCGCGCCCCCCCGGGCCCGCTCAGCCGTCGTTCCGGAGCCGGGTGAGGTAGATCCCGCCCCAGCTCACCGAGCCGTCGGCGTTGGCCATGGTGGCGTCGATCACCAGGTAGGCGACGCCGTCGTCGCTCCGCCCGTCGGCGCGGAAGGCGTCGCGCTCGATCCCCACGCCGGTGACGGTGAGGGGGAGCGTCCCGGCCGCGTCGGCGGGAGGCGCCGCCCGATCGAGGAGCCAGGCGGAGGTGCGGGTGTCGACGAGCACCTTGAAGCCGGCCTCGCGCACCTCCGGCCCGCCGTTCAGGTAGACGCCGGTCGAGCCGTCGGCCCGGAGGGCCTTGAAGGCCACGCGGAAGCGTCCCTCGCCGTCCGCGCTCACCGCGGCGAAGGCGTTCGAGCGCCAGCGCGGCGGCTCGAGCGTCGTCTCGTCGCCGCTCCCGGTCCCGGCCGGCCGGCCGGAGAAGTTCCAGAAGAGCAGGTCGGCGAAGTGGAGGCCGGTGCGGGCGACCATGGTGGTGCGGCCGGCCCGGACGTCGTGGACGAAGACGCCCTGGCCGGCGGGCACGGTCACCGGGTAGACGCCGTCGAGGGCCGGGCTGCCGGCGACGCAGGCGGCCACCACCGCCGCCTCGCCGTCGGTGGGGCAGGCGAGCGTCACCGCGCGGGTGGCGGCCCCCCACGCGCCCCAGAAGGCGACGAAGCGGCCGTCGTAGGAGAGCCCCTCGCCGAAGGCGGTGAAGGCGTCGGCGGTGGGGGCGCCGGCGAAGTCGGGAACCGGGTCGCCGATGGCCACGAGCTGGGTGAGCGGCGGATCGGACGCCAGCGGCGCGAGGTAGACGCCGCCGAGCGTCGGCGCCGCCTCCACGTCGAGCCCGACGAAGACCATCGTCCCCGCGGCGCCCGAGGGCGGCGCCGTGGAGCCGAAGACGGTGGCGGTGCCGGGGATGAGCGTGCGCATGCTGTCGGCGATCCGGACGACCGGGTTCTCCGGCCGCGACACGTCGCGGAAGTAGACGCCGGTCCGGCTCACGGGGTGGAGCGGGTCGGCGAGGTCGGTCCAGTTGCCCTTGAAGATCACCGCCGTGGAGCCGGCGACCCCGGGGAGCGCGCCGGCGACGCCGGTGGCGCCGGGGAACTGGTCGAACCGCGTGCCGGGCAGGGCGCCGGGGACCGCGAACTGCGGGAAGACCGGCTGGCCGGAGGCGACGTCGGTGACCGCCCCGAGCAGGTCGACCGCGGGGACGAGGCCGCCGGAGAGGTTGGCGAAGATGGACGAGGTCCCGACGCGGGTGGTGTTGCCGGCGGCGTCGACGACGTAGTTCCAGGTGGGCCTCGACTGGGCGCGGGTGGCGACGACCGGCGACATCAGGTCGATCCGCGGGATGGAGGGGAACTCGGTGAAGGTGCTGGCGGTGTTGTTCGGCTGCGGCACGAGATCGCCCGTCCTGGCGAGGGAGACGACGGGGCCGGGCGAGGCGCGGCTGGCCAGGTCGCGCGTGAAGACGCCGCGGACGAGCCCTCCACCGCCACCGCCACCGCCGCCGCCGCCTCCGCCGGTGGCGGCGGCGGTCTCTCCGCCCCCCACCCCGCCGCTGCGGGCCCGGAAGGCGACGAGCCCCCGTCCGTTGACCGAAGGCTGGCTGTAGGAGGCGAAGGTCCGCGCCCCGGCGCCGGGGATGGCGGTCGCGTTGTCGACCACCGTCTCCCACGCGGTGGAGCTGCGCGGCCCGGCGGCCCTGAGCGCCCCGCTCCGGGTCGGGTCCTGCGACACCGCGTCGGGCGACGCCCCGCAGCCGGCGGCGGCGAGGCCGGCCACGAGGATGGACAGCACGGGGTGCTTCACGCGGATCGACATGTCGTCTCCTAAGGGACCACGCCCCGGCGAGGCGGCGACCGGGTCGACGCCCGGAGGCGTCGCGGCGGCGGCGGCGCGGCCCGTTCTCGGTTGTCCTCACCACTCGCCACTGGAGGGCAGGCGCGGCAAGGCCCGGACGTGGAGTTTGCCCCCGTTGCGACCACTCACCGCAGCGACGGAGCGGATCGTCGTTTACTCACGGTACAGGACGTTCCCGGCTACGCCGGGGCGCCGGCCCCGCCATCATCGCCGCCGGGGCGGGCGACGGCGGAGGACCGGCCGCGACCCGGCCGAGGTCAACGCCGGATCGCCTCGGGCACCCCGCGACGGGGGCAGAGGTCCGCGACCGGGCAGCGCGAGCAGGCCGGCGCGCGCGCCGC
>JAJXVM010000128.1 GCA_021782135.1 Myxococcales bacterium
TCCCCGAGCGTCACCCATCAGATCCCGATCACGCTCACGGTACAGTGAAGGCGGCGTACCCCCCCCGCCCGAGGAAACCCGCCATCGCCAGCGGAGGTTCGGGGTTCAGCCCCGTCACCGGCGGGCGACAAAGAGCGTGTGGAGGCTCCGACCGAACACGCCTTTCGCGTCGAAGACGCGCGTCCGGGTGAGGCCAATCCCGGCGCTCCCGAGTGTCGTGCGTGCGGCCATCCCCACCCACTCACCCTCGGGATGGCGGTGCAGGACGAGCGTCTGGTCCACCGGGACGAAGGTCCACTCGCGCAGGTCGAGCTCGGCGGAGACGCCGTTGGCCGAGTCGAGCATGACCAGCAGCCGCTCGAGCCCGGAGATGGGCTGCCCGCGTACGAGCGGGATTCTCGCTCGCGTCCACACCGTGGCTGGGCCGAGCCGGTCGAAGGCGCCATCGACGAAGCGCCACTCGAGGGCTCTGCCGTACGGGAAGCTCTCCATTCCCCCGAAGAACACTTGTCGCTGCGGCTCGGGCAGATCCGGCGCGGGCTCGACTTCGCCCGCCGGACTGCGCCCCTCGACAGCGGCGATCTTCCACCCGACGGCGCGCAGGACGGCGCGCTCGCGCACGCGCGCCGTGGCGGCCACGAGCGCGATGCGGGCGCCCGGCCGTACGACTTCCGCTTCGAGCGTGAGCTCGTCCACCGGCACTGGCCCGAGCAGCTCGACGCTCAGCCGCGCGAGCCGCATCCCCGGCGCGGTCGGTAGGCGGTCCATCGCCCGCGCGACGAGCGCGATGGGAGGCCCTCCGTGCTGGAGCGACGCGTCCCAGGGGCCCACCGTCGCGCGAGTGCTGGCGAAGCGGTCGGGCGCGAGCTGCGTGTAGAAGGCGTCGTCGTCGTCGGAAGCGGTCCGGGGTGCATCGCCCTCGATGGTCATGTCTCACCCTCGTCCGGGAGTTCAGAACCGCTCGTTCTCGTCCGAGAGCTTAGATGACGTTGTCCCAGGCGCGCCGCATCGGGATCGGGAAGTGGACGAGGAACGAGGCGATGATCGCGTGATGCAGGCTCGAGTTGTTCATGGCGGAGCTCCTCGAAGAGTCCCCGTGGCACCGGGAGGCGGACGTGATTCGTGGGCGGCTCCTCAGCCTCAAGGACTGGGGGGAGAAATAAGGGGCCTCGAGAAGGACTCCCAGCCCGCCCTCGCGATCGGCTACAGGGCATCACGCCGCCCGAGAGACCGCCCGGGCGCAGAGTCGCTCGCTCAACTCCCAGAGGTCCGCCGCGAGCTTCGAGTCCAACGCTTGCTTCTGCGGGGTGGCCGGCCGCCGCTTCGACACGTACTCCCCCTTGAGCGACCCTGCCTCCGGCGCTGTCGCGAGCCAGATGAGCGAGTCGGCGCCCTGCTCCGGCGTGACCGAGAAGGGCTTCGCGAGGGCGTAGACGAGGTTCAGCAGGAATCCCTGGTCCGATCCGAACCCGCCGAACTGGGTGCGGACCATGCCGGGCTCGAAGCAGTTCGCCGACACGCCGGTCCCGGTGAGCCGGTGCTGGAGCTCCTTCGTGAAGAGGATGTTGGCGAGCTTGGAGGTCGCGTAGGCGCTCGGGCCCCAGCCCTCCAGGGACGTGGGCGTCTTCGCCAGGTCGAGCCTCCCGCGCGCCTGCATGGCGCTCGAGGTCGAGACGACGCGCGCACCGGGCGTCTTCCGCAGCAGGTCGAGCACGGAGCCCGTGAGCTGGAAGTACGCGAGGTGGTTGAGCGCGAACGTCAGCTCATACCCGTCCGGCCCCATGATCGGCTTCTTGAAAGTGGCGCCCGCGTTGTTCACGAGGACGTCGAGCCGGTCATGCCTGGCCTTGAACTCCTCGGCGACGCGCTTCACGTCGGACATCCGCGAGAGGTCGCAGAGCAGGAGTTCGATGTTCGGGTTCCCGCTCCCGGCCTTCAGCTCCGCGAGCACCTGCTCGGTCTTCTGCTTGTTGCGGCCGACGATGGTCAGCGTCGCGCCACGCCTCGCGAACTCGGTGGCGGCCGCCTTGCCGATGCCATCCGTCGCGCCCGTGACGAGAAACACCTTTCCTGCCAGATCCTGTGCCATGTGCGGTTCCATTCGTTGGGGGGACTGCGGCCGCCGTCCGAACGTTCAGCGGGCTCCGACCCGGTTGATGTCGGCAGACTCCAGGATGAACCCGTCCGCGTGCCCCTCGACGACGCGGAGCATCGCGCGGCCGAGGATCTCGGACGTGGTGAACAGGAACGGGAACGCGCGCACGAGGAGCGGCGTGAACAGGAACAGCGGCGTCAGCAGGACGATCCCGACCTGGTAGCCCCGCGTGCGACTCCGGATGCCGGGACCGGGCCGGATGAAGCCGGGCCGCACCGCCCCGGCGTGGCGGAACGGCATCTCCCGGAGCGCGCCTTCGACGCGCTGGCGCACGCGCGCCCACATCGACCGGCCGCCCGCGCCGCCGGCGGAGCAGTAGCAGAAGGAGAGCCCCGGGTTCAGGCGCAGGAGCGCCCGGGCCCACGTGAGGGTCAGCTCCTCCGTCACCCTGGCGTAGGCCGCCTCGTCCAGCCCGACCGAGCTCACGCCCACCGCCCAGATGCAGGCGTCGTAGCCAGTGAGCTGGTCCTCGACCGCCGCGACGTCGAACAGATCGGGCAGGAGCAGCTCCCGGAGCTTCGGGTGCGAGACGCCGCACGGGCGCCGGCCGACGGACAGCACGGCCTCGACCTCCGGCGCCGCGAGCGCCTCGCGCAGCGCGCCGGTTCCGACCATGCCCGAGGCGCCGAGGAGGATGATCTTCATCGACGCGACCCTCCGCGGCCGGCGGCCTTCGACGGCACGAACCGCTCCGCGAGGACGCGGAGGCGACGCTCGAGCACCTGCACCTTGGGTTGGTCTCCCAGGAGACCGTCCAGGGCGAGCAGGAAGACCTCTGCGTCCGCCTGGCTGCCCAAGATCGCCTCCACGCACTGCAGCGCCACCTTGCGATGGCGAGCGTCGATCTCGGGGTCGATCCGCGCGCAGACGTCGAAGAACTCGGACCCCATCGGCGCTGCGGACATGTCGGACCAGGGCTCGAGCACCATGACCCGGCACACGGTCAGCAGGCGCTCGAGTGGGTCGCCCTGCCCGTTCGCGGCCTTCTGCGCCTCCGGGTGCCTCGCCACGAGCCAGTGCGCGAAGACTGCCGTGAAGATGTCTTCCTTGTCCTTGAAGGTCCGGTAGAGCAGCGTGCGCGAGATGCCCGCGCGCTTCGCGATGTCCTCGAGGGAGGTCTTCGAGAAGCCGAAGTTCAGGAAGCACCAGCGCGCGGCCTCCAGGACCTTCGACCGGCGCTCGGCGGCATCATGTTCGGTGAGTGCGACTGGCATTCGCTACGTCGTGACACGTAGCACATATTATGTCAATACATACAGCACGGAGCCCGCTCAGCACCGAGCTCCGGCGGCGCGGCGGTGGTGAGAAGCGCCGGCATGGCGGTGAATCCCAGGACTGCGCCTGGACTGCAAGACGTCCCGCCGGCTCCCGTGGCGCCTCCGCCGGAGGGCAACGGAACCGCGCCCGGCGAGGCGCAAGCCCCCGCCCCGTCGAGCGATTCCCCCGCCCCGCCCGCTAGAACCGGTGCGCGAACAGCCCGGAGCGCAGCTTGGGCTCGAACCACGTGCTCTTCGGCGGCATGAGCAGGCCGGCGTCGGAGACGGCGATGAGCTGCTCGATGCGGGTGGGGAAGAGGTGGATGGCCATCGACCACCCCTCGGCCTTGACGCGCTTCTCGAGCTCGCCGGCGCCGCGGATGCCGCCCACGAAGTCCACGTTCTTGTCGCGGCGCGGATCGGCGATGCCGAAGATGGGCGCGAGGAGCTGGTCCTGCACGATGGAGCAGTCGAGCGAGGCGACCGGATCCTGGGCGTCGTAGCTGCCGGCGCGCGCCGTGGCCCGGTACCAGCTCCCGTCCACGTAGAGGCCGAAGGAGAGCGGCGCCTCGGGCGCCGGCCGCGCGGCGGGGGCGACGTCCATCGCCTTGCGCACCTCGGCGAGCAGCTCGGCCGGGGAGCGGCCGCGCGGGTCCTTCACCAGCCGGTTGTAGGCCAGGATCTGCATCTGGTCGTGCGGGAAGACCACCGCCAGGAAGGCGCCGTGCTCGCCGGGCTGGCCGGCTCGCTTCGCGTGGACGCGGGCGGCGGCGGCCGAGCGGTGGTGGCCGTCGGCGACGTAGAGCGCCGGCACCTCGCGGAAGAGCGCCTCGATCCGCGCCCCCTGCTGCGGCGGGACGACCCAGAGCTGGTGGGCCACGCCGTCCTTGGTCACGAGGTCGTACTCGGGGGCGCCGCGCTTCACCTCCTCGACGACGGCGTCGATCTCCTTCCGCGAGCGGTAGGTGAGGAACACCGGCTCGTCGTGCGCGCCCAGCGTGTCGATGTGGCGGGTGCGGTCGTCCTCCTTGTCGGCCCGCGTCTTCTCGTGCTTCTTGATGACGTCGTCCACGTACTCCCGCACCGAGGCGCAGGCGACGAGGCCGGTCTGGCGGTGCTCGCCCATCCTCTGGGCGTAGACGTAGAAGCGCGGCTCCGGGTCCTCGCGCAGCACTCCGCGCGCCAGCAGCTCGGCGAGGTTCTTCGCCCCCTGCTCGTACACCCGGTCGTCGTGCTCGTCGGTCCCCTCGGGGAGATCGATCTCCGGGCGCGACACCCGCAGGTAGCTGTCGGGGTTGCCGGCGGCGAGGGCGCGGGCCTCGGCGGTGTTGATGACGTCGTAGGGAGGGGAGGCGACGCGCTCGGCGTTGGCGGGGGCGGGGCGGAGGGCGCGGAACGGGCGGAGGGTGGCCATGCCCTCTCCTACACCAAGCCGGCCGCCCGCGGAAACCGCGGCGCGTGCGGCGCCCGGCCTCCCTCTCGTCGCCGGCTCGGGGGCAGCGCGGTGAGCTAGCATGGGCCGCCGTGCACGCGCCCGCCGTCCCGTCGATCTGCGCAGCCGCGGCGACCCTGGCGGTGGCGTGGGCCGCCGCGCGTCGAAGGCTCGTTCCGCTCTTCCTCGCCGCCGCGCCGGCGCCGCTCCTCCTGCCCGGGTGGCAGATCGTCCTCGGCCTCGCGGCCGCCGCCGAGCTCGCCCGGGTGGCCGTGGGGCAGCCGCCCCGCTGGCGCACGCCCCTCACCGCCGCGGCCGCGCTGGCGACGGGGCTCCTCGCGGCCGGCCACCTCCCCGGCGGTCTCCCTCCTCCCGAGAGCCCGCTCGTCCCCGCCGCGCTCGCCTGGCCTCTCGCCGGCGCGGCGCTCGCGGGGGCGGTGCTCGCGTGGCGGACGCGGCGGCTGAGCCACCTGCCGCTGGCGTTCGCCTTCCCGGCCGTCGGGCTCGGGATCCTCTCGCTGCGCGACCCGGCCTGGCGGGATCTCCTCGCCGCCTTCTCCCTGGCTGGGCTGGCCGCGACGTTCGAGACGCGCCGCCGCTGGCCGGCGTCGCCCCCCTCGGTCCTTGACGCTCCGCGCCAAGGCGACGATGGGGATGGGCGGGAGGAGCCATGACCCGCACGCATCTCGCGCTCGCCGCCGCTGTCGTCGCCCTCGCCGGCTGCCGCTCGGCCGCCGCGCCGCGGGTGGCCGCCGCCTCGGCCGCTCCGCCGGCCTGGGAGCAGGAGAACCCGCTGAAGCCGCTGCCCGCCCCGCCGCTCGGGATCGAGGTGAACTGGGCGGCGCTGCGGGTCACGCCGGAGAAGGCGCGGCTGGGACGCTGGCTCTTCTACGACCCGCGGCTCAGCGCCGACGGCACCATCTCCTGCGCCACCTGCCACCAGCCGGAGCACGCCTTCTCCGAGGTGGAGCCGCACTCCACCGGCATCGGCGGGAAGACCGGCACCCGCAAGTCGCCGAGCTTCGTGAACGGCGCCCTCGCCATCTCCCCGGCGTACTTCTGGGACGGGCGGGCCGCCACGCTGCAGGAGCAGGCCAAGGGGCCGATGGTGAACCCGGTGGAGATGGGCGCCACGCACGAGCAGGTGGTGGCCAACGTCTCGCGCGCCGGCGCCTACCGGCCGTACTTCCGGGAGGCCTTCGGCGACGAGCGGATCACGCTCGACCGCGTGGTGGACGCCATCGCCGCCTACGAGGCGACCCGGCTCTCCGGCAACTCGGCCTGGGACCGCTACGACGCCGGCGACGAGCACGCGCTCACCCCCGCCGCCGACCGGGGCCGCGAGCTCTTCTTCGGCCGGGGCCGCTGCAACCAGTGCCACCTCGGCCAGAACTTCACCGACGGCAAGTTCCACGACATCGGCGTCGGCTGGAAGGACCCCGGCCCCGGCAAGCCGCCCGCCTCGGGCTACGCCGACCGCGGCCGCTACGACGTGACCCACGACCCGAAGGACCTGGGCGCCTTCAAGACCCCCACCCTGCGCGACTGCTCCAAGCACGCGCCCTACATGCACGACGGCTCCCTGGCCACGCTGCGCGAGGTGATGTTCCACTACGCGCGCGGCGGGACCGACAACCCGCACCTCGACGAGGCCATCGCCCCGTTCCCGCTCTCGGAGGCCGACGCGGAGGACCTGGTGGCCTTCATGAAGGCGCTCGACGGCGAGGGCTACCAGGACGTGGCGCCGAGCCACCTGCCACGGTGAGTGTCAGAGGGGGACCCGATACTCTCCCTCGTGAAGCGCTACCTGGTCCTCGACCTGGAGACCGTGCCCGACGAGGCGCTGGTGCGCGCGGTGGACGGCGAGCCGGGGCGCCCGTACGCGGAGCAGGTGCGGCGCATCGTGGCCGACCGGCGCGCCCGCGGCGGCCGGAGCGACTTCCTGCCCCTGCCCTTCCACCGGCCCGTGGCCGCCTGCACGCTCGAGGCGGTCGAGGAGGAGGGCGCGCTCGAGGTCCGCGACCTCTCCTGCTGGACCGACGGGCGCCGCGGCGGGGAGCGCGCCTTCCTCCAAGAGCTCTGGTCGCGGCTGGAGGGGGCGGTCGCGCTCACCTTCCACGGGCGCGGGTTCGACCTGCCGGTGCTGGAGCTGCGCTCGCTCAAGCTGGGCGTGCCCGCGCCGGCCTGGTTCCGCGAGGGCCGGTCGGCCGGGGCGCCCGGGCACGTGGATCTGCTCGAGCGGCTCAACTGCGACGGCGCCGCCACCTCGGCCCCGCTCGACCTCTACGCCAAGCTGGTGGGATTGCCGGGCAAGGACGGGGTCGAGGGCGCGGACGTGCAGGGGCTCTACGCCGCGGGCGCCCTCGCCCGCATCGGCGCCTACTGCATGACCGACGTCCTGCAGACCTGGCTGCTCTTCCTGCGCCACCGGCTGGTGGAGGGCACGCTCGCGCCGGAGGACTACGAGCGGAGCGCCGCCCAGGCGCGGGAGGCCGTCCCCAGGCTGGCGGCGGCTCGGCTCGGCCCGGAGGAGCGAGGGCTGGTGCTCCAGTTTTTGGCGCGCTGCGCGCCCTTCTTCGGCGACGAGCCGGAGCGGGCGGCGCGGGTGGGGTAGGCGCGGGAGGAGAGGCTCCGCGGAGCCCCCTCCCTGCCCCTCCCCCGCTGCGCGGGAGAGGGGAGGAGGTCCGCCGGGTGAAGCTCCCTCCCCGTCGCACGGGGAGGGCTGGGGAGGGGCGGCCCCGAGGGCCGCGACGCCTCTCGCTACTTCGTCTTCTTCGCCGCCCGGCGCCGCTTCAGGCCCAGGCTGCGGTTCCGCTTGGCGGCGGTGCGCTTCAGCTTGCTGCGGTTGGAGACCTTCTTCTTGCTGCGGTTGGTGCGCTGGACGGCCATTGTGGTCCTCCCGTGTTCCGTAAGGTGGCGCGCAGTCTAGTCAGGCCGCGCGCCGCGTCAACCGACGCGGCTCACTCGAGCCAGTCCTTGTCCTTGAGCTTCCTCGGCAGGTACTCCTCGGTGATGAAGCTGATGCCGCGCCGGGAGAGGGCCTCGAGCTCGAACTTCACCCCCGAGGTCATCATCTCCGCGATCTCGCGCTGCCAGCGCTGGTGCTTGAACCACGGGTAGGCGAGCATCTGCTTCGCCCGGGCGTTGTCCCCGTCGTCCATCTTGATGGCCACGTTGTCGGGGAGCTTGTACTTCTGCTTGTCGAAGGACGAGAGCCCCACGAAGCGCGCGTCCGGCACCGCCATCCGCATCGACTCGTAGGCGAGGTTGATGGAGCCCTGCTTCATCACCGAGTAGATGTAGAAGCCCCAGGGATCGTTGTCGACGAGCACGTAGACCGGGAGCTTGAGCTCGCTGTGGAGCCGCTGCACCAGGCGGCGCACCCCGCGCGGCGGCTGCCCTCCCCCCTGCAGGATGATGCAGCGCTCCCGCTTCCAGAACTTGTCCTCGTTGAAGCGGGTCCAGACCGCGTCCTTCTCGATGAGCAGGATGTACTTCGCCTCGTGGCGGACGAACTGGATGATGTTCTCCTCCACGATGGAGGGCACCGCCCAGCCGCCCGAGCCCATGCGGCGCAGGTCGATGGTGTCGCCCGAGTCGCGGATGGTGATGGGGCCCACCATCGACCCCTTGCGCGAGGCGAAGAGGTGCAGCTCCTCGCGCAGCGAGTCGAGCGCCACCTCCAGGTCCTCGATGATGGGGTCCGACTCGTCCTGCTCCTCGAAGGTGTTCTGCTTCGTGTCGCCGATGGTGTGCTTGGTGACGTAGTAGAGGTCGCGGATGCTGGTGGTCTTGCCGGACTCGACGAGCTCCTTGCAGGCGTCCGACACCAGGAACGTCTGCATGAACTTCTTCGCCATCGAGACGTTGAAGAAGTAGCGCTTCTGCTTCTGGCCCCCGAGCTCGACCAGCCGCTTCTTCTCGCTCCACTTCACGTTGGCGAGGCTGCGGATGGGGATCTCGACGAAGGGGTTCTTGCCCCCCTTCACCGTCCGCATCACCGCCTCCGCCAGCTTCTCGATCTTGGCGGCGGTCTGCTTCGAGACTGCGTCCATGCGTGCCATGCCTTACTCCGCCTCCTCGTCCGCCGCCGGCCGGCGCGGGCGCCGGCTCGTCTTCTCGCTCGCCTGCTCCAGCTCGCGGTCCTGCTCCTCGAGCTCGGTGGCGGTCACCTCGCGCGCCACCCTCACCAGGTCGCGCTTGATGGGCATGGGGCTCTTGCCGGTGATCTTGCCGAGCGCCTGCGCCACCTCCTCGATGTACAGCTCGAAGAGGCTGCGCCGCTTGGCCTCGTAGTCGGCGTGCTGCCGCTTGCGGATGTGGGCCGCGAGCTTGCGGCCGCACTCCTGGGCCGCGAG
>JAJXVM010000129.1 GCA_021782135.1 Myxococcales bacterium
AGCACCGAGGTGCCCTTGCGCCCGGCCCGGCCGGTGCGCCCGCTGCGGTGCTGCAGGCCGGCCGCGTCGCGCGGCAGGTCGGCGTGGACCACCAGCGAGACGTCGGGCAGGTCGAGCCCGCGCGCCGCCACGTCGGTCGCGACCAGCACCCGGGCCCGCCCGTCCCGGAGCTGCTTGAGGGCGCGAGTCCGCTCGGCCTGGGTCAGCTCCCCCGAGATGGCCACGGTGGAGAACCCGCGCTCGCCGAGGCTGGAGGAGAGGTGGTTCACCGCCTCGCGGGTGTTGCAGAAGACGAGCGCGCTGCGGGGGTCCTCCAGCCGGAGCACGTTCACCACCGCGTGCTCGCGCTCGCGGGAGGAGACGAGGTGGGCCCGGTACTCGATGTCCTGGTGGGCCTCGCCGGCCGGCGTGGCGGCGATGCGCAGCGCGTCCTGCTGGTACTTGCGGGCGAGCTCGACGATCGGCTTCGGGAGGGTGGCGGAGAAGAAGATGGTGCGCCGCTGCCCGGGCGCGGCGGCCAGGATGAGCTCCAGCTCGTCGCGGAAGCCCATGTCGAGCATCTCGTCGGCCTCGTCGAGCACCAGCGCCCGCAGCGCGCCGAGCGAGAGGTTCTTGCGGTCGAGGTGGTCGCAGAGCCGCCCCGGCGTGCCCACCACCACCTGGGCGCCGGCGGCGAGCGCGCGCTGCTCGCGGCGCGGGTCCATGCCGCCGACACAGGCGGTGACGCGGACGCCGAGCGGCGCGTAGAGCCAGGAGAGCTCGGCCTGGACCTGCATCGCCAGCTCGCGGGTGGGCTCGATCACCAGGACCAGCGGCTTCCCCGCCGGCGGCACCTCGCCCTCGTCGAGGAGGTCGGGGGCCACCGCCAGGCCGAAGGCCACCGTCTTGCCCGAGCCGGTCTGGGCGGAGACGAGCAGATCGCGTCCGGCGTGGTCGGCGGCGAGCACGGCGGCCTGCACCGGCGTGGGGGCGGCGTAGCCGCGGCCCGCCAGGGCCTGCCGCAGCGCGGGGTGGAGGTCGAGCGCGTCGAAGGTCTGCCCGGGAGCTTGCATTTCGCGAGCCTTCTAGCAGAAAGCGCGCCGACGGGCGATGATGACCCCTCCGCGTCATGACCCGCCGCTCCCGCCTCCCGGACCTCTCGCAGCGCTGCCCCTCGTGCTTCTTCCGCCCGGAGGACTGCCTCTGCCCCGCCTGCCTGCCTCCCGTCGCGACCCGGACGCGGTTCCTGGTCTTGCGCCACGTGAGCGAGCGGCTCCGCCCCACCAACACCGCGCGCTGGGCCGCGCTCTCCCTCTCGAGCGCCCGGCTGGTGGACTACGGGGCGCGCGGCGCGCTGTTGGACGAGCGCCCGCTCGCCGAGCCGGGCACCTGCGTCCTCTGGCCGGGCGGGGGGCCGCTTGCCGAGCCGCCCCGGCAGGTGGTGGTGGTGGACGCGAGCTGGTCGCAGGCCAGGCGGATGCTCCAGCGCATCCCCGCGCTGCGCGCGCTGCCGCGCTTCTCCCTGCCCGGCCCGCCGCCGGGGTCGCTGCGGCTGCGCGAGCCGCCCGTCCGCGGCGGGATGTCCACCATCGAGGCCATGGCCCGCGCCCTCGAGCGGCTCGGCGAGCCCGAGCCGGCGCGCAAGCTCGACCGCGTCCACGCGCTCTCCGTCGAGCGCGGCCTGCGGCTCCGCATGGGCCCGGACTACGCCACCCTGGCGCGCGCCGGCTGACCCCGTGACCTACTCGCCCGCCCGCTGGCTGCCGGGGCCGCACGCCCAGACCATCTGGTCGAGCCTCGGGCGCCGCCCGATCCGGCTGGCCTCTCGCCTGGAGCGGCTCGAGCTGCCGGACGGCGACTTCGTGGACCTGGAGCGCCTCGACGGCCCGGCGAAGTCCGCGCCGGTGCTGGTGGTCTGCCACGGGCTCGAGGGGAGCTCGCGGGCGCCGTACGTCCGGGGGCTGATCCGCGAGGCGCGGGCGCGCGGCTTCTCCGCCGTCGCGCTCAACTTCCGCGGCTGCTCGGGCGAGCCGAACCGGCTGCCGCGCTTCTACCACTCGGGCGACACCGGCGACCTCTCGTTCCTGGTGGAGCGGCTGCGGGCCGAGCAGCCCGGCCGCCGCGTCGCCCTCGCCGGGTTCTCCCTGGGCGGCAACGTGGTGGCGAAGTACCTCGCCGAGGGCGGCGACGCCCTCCCGGTGGAGGTGGTCGCGGCCGCCGTGATCTCGGTCCCCTTCGACCTCGCCCGCTGCGCCGCGGCCATCGACGGGCGCGGCCCGATGTCGCTCGTGTACCGGGAGCGCTTCCTGCGGCGGCTGCGCGCCAAGGCGGCCGCGAAGGCGCGGCGCTTCCCCGGCGCGGCCGACTGGGCGGCGGTCCGCGCCGCCCGCACCTTCGCCGACTTCGACGAGCGGCTCACCGCGCCGCTGCACGGCTTCGCCTCGGCCGCCGACTACTGGTCCCGCTCCAGCTCCGGGCCGCTGCTGGGGCACGTGCGCAGGCCCCTGCTCTCCCTCTCCGCCGCCGACGATCCCATCGCCCCGGGGGCCTTCCGGGCGGTCGAGGCCGCCCGGGAAAACCCCGCCCTCACCCTGCTGGTGGTGCCGGCCGGCGGCCACGTCGGCTTCGTGGCTGGTCCCCCCTGGCGCCCGTCCTTCTGGGCCGAGGCCGAGGCGGCCCGCTGGCTGGCGGAGCGGACCGGCCTGGAGAATTGATGATCGACGACCCGCGCTTCTTCCTCTACGCCGACGGCAGCGCGCTGGTGAACCCGGGCGGCCCGGGCGCCACCGGCTTCGTGGTGCTCGACCGCGCCTGCACCGCGCTCCGCTTCGGCGCGACCCGCTACACCGTGGACGGGCAGCACGCCGTCACCAACAACCGCATGGAGCTGCGGGCGGTGCTGGAGGGGCTCGACGGGCTGCCGGCCGGGGCCGCGGTGCAGGTCTGCTCCGACTCGCGCTACGTCATCGACTCGCTCTCGAAGTGGATCCACGGCTGGCGCAAGAAGGGCTGGCGCACCGCCGCGGGCCAGCCGGTGCTCAACCGCGACCTCATCGAGGCGCTCGACGCCCGCCTCGGGTCGCTGCGCGTCCGCTACCGCTGGGTCCGGGGGCACGACGGCCACCCGGTGAACGAGGTGGTGGACGAGCTGGCGCAGTCCTGCGCGCGGGGCGTGGCCGGCCCCGACCGCGCCCGGGTCATCGCCGCGCTCCGCGCCGAGGGGCTGCTCGGCGCGGCCTGAGGGCCGCGGCGGGCGGTCTCCGGGCGCTTCACGGCACGAGGAGCACCTTGCCGACGTTCCGCCGCTCCTGGAGCTGGCGGTGCGCCTCGGCCGCGCGCTCGAGCGGGAAGGTCGCCGAGACGCGGGGGCGGATCGCGCCCGCGGCGTACAGCTCCATCAGCGCCGCCAGCTCCTCGCCGAGCAGGTCGCGCCGGTGCCAGAGGTGGCCGACGTTGACGCCCGCCACCGACCGGTTCTGGTTCATGAGGGAGATGGGGTTGAAGAGTGGCACCTGCACCATCTGGGCCGCCACCCGGAGGTAACTGCGCCCGCCCTCGCCGGAGAGGTTGGCGAAGCCGTAGCAGACGAGCCGCCCCGCCTCCCGCAGGAGCGCGTAGCCCTTCCTGGTGTCGGCGCCGCCGAGGGGGTCGAGCACCACGTCGAGCCCCTCCCCGCCGGTGAGGCGGCGCACCTCCGCCGCCCAGTCGGCGGTGCGGTAGTCGATGGGGTACGCGCAGCCCTCCTCGCGCAGCGCGGCGTGCTTCGAGGCCGAGGCGGTCCCGAAGGTGAGGATCCCCTCCACCGTCCGGCAGAGCTGCAGGACCGCGATGCCCACCCCGCCGGCGGCCATGTGCACCAGCACCCGCTCGCCGGGGCGCACCGCCGCCACCCGGAACAGCATGTGGTAGGCGGTGAGGTAGTTCACCGGGATGGCCGCGGCCTCCTCGAAGGTCATCCGCTCCGGCATCGGCACCGCCTGCGCCGACGGGACGCAGACCACGTCCGCGTGCCCCCCGAAGCGCACCATCGCCATCACCCGCGTGCCCGGGGCCGGCCCGGAGGTGTCCGGTCCGAGCGCGTCCACCACGCCGGCCACCTCGTAGCCCACCACCGCCGGGAGCCGCGGCGCGTCCGGGTAGAGCCCCTGCCGCGCCAGCACCTCGGCGAAGTTGAGCCCGGCGGCCCGGACCCGCACCCGCACCTCGCCGGCGGCCGGGACCGGGTCGGGCCCCTCGCGCACCTGCAGCACCTCCGGCCCTCCGGCACGGGTGATCCAGACCGCCCTCATGCGCGCCTCCTCCGAGCCTCGCATACCGCGCCGGCGACGGAGCGGGGAGCGGACAGATGGGCATGGAGGCGCTTGCGGGGAGGGGAGCCCGGGCTCGACCCGTTCGGCCCCCGACGTCACGAGGCGATGCCCTGCCCTCCCAGGGCGCGCCCGGCGGGAGGGGCCGCGCCCACTCCTCGCGCCGGCCCCGCCGATCGAGGCGGCCGGCTCAGGGGGGCGTGGCGGCGTCCGCGCGCGCGCGAGGGCGCCGCGTCACCACCACCATCCCGAGCAGCGCCGCGATCCCGGCCAGCGTCAGGACCGCGTCCACGACCAGCGACCCGCGCGCGCCCAGCCCGCGCAGCTCCGAGCCCCAGCCGTCGAGCGCGGTCACGTAGTTGCTGGCCACGTTCGCCACGGCGATGAAGAGGGTGTACTTGGTGGCCGCCGCGGCGCTGTGCCCCACCAGCTCGAGGATGAAGGCGGCCAGGGTGGCGAAGGCGACGCCGTTGGCGAAGCTGTAGGCGAGCGTGCCCCAGGTGTAGGTGGCGGGGGTCATGGGCGCGGCGAGCATGGCCAGGGCCGCGAGGGCCGTGATCCCGCCCGACAGCGCGTAGGCCAGCCGCCGGCTCATGTGATCGGCGAGCACGCCGCCGGCCAGCGACCCGGCCGCGCCCACCAGCCCGCCGCCGAGCCCGTTCACCACCGCCACCACGTGCTCCGAGGCCCCGTACTCGCCCGCCATGGCCGAGAACAGGTTGGTGAGCGCCCCCGCGCCGACGGGCAGCGCGCAGAGGACGAGCCCGGTCCAGCCATCGCGGCTGCGGACCGTGCCCCAGAGGTCGGCGCCGATGGCGCGCAGCCTCACCCCGAGCGCGCGCGTCAGGCTCCCCGCCGCCGCCACCGCCGGGTCGGGGAGGCGCGGCTCCACGATCCAGAGCGCGGCGAGCGCGCTCCCCGCGCTCGCCGCCGCCAGCACCGCCCCGGCGACCGGGACCGAGGCGCGCGAGCCGACCCACAGCGCCGCCGCCCCGAGCACGCCGGTCCCGCCGACGTTCCCGGCCATGCGCCAGCCGCCCGCCTTGCCCTTGTCCTCGATCCGCGTCGTGGCGGCCATGAGCCCGTCGGCCGCGACGCAGGCGGTGGTGGAGGTCACCTGCGCCCCGGTGGCGACCGCGGTGAAGAGCCCCAGGTGACGGGCGAGGTCCGGCACCAGGGCCAGCGCGCCCAGGAGCGCCGCGCTGAGCAGGGTCATGGCGACGAACCAGACCTTGCGCCAGGAGCCGATGTCCACCAGCGGCGCCCAGAGGAACTTGACCGCGTGCGGGGTCATGGCGGTCGCCGAGATGGCGCCGATGACCGCCAGCGAGACCCCCTGCGCCTTGAGCCAGAACGGCGCGGCGATGCTGACGTAGCCGACCGCGGCCGCGAACGGGACGATGGTGACGGCGAACACCGGCGGCGGCGTGGGCCGGACGGAGCGGGGGCTCACGCGCCGCCCCCGCCCGCGCGCCTCCCCGCCCGGTCGCCGCGCCTCACCGTCCCCACGCCGCCAGCCAGCGGCCGATGGGGCCCTGGGTGCGCTCCCGGAGCTCCACGTCCTGGCGCATGCGCTCCAGGGTCTGGGCCGCGGCCTGGCGCGCCGCCTCGACCGGGTGCACGGCGCAGAGGGTGGTCGCCTCCTCCAGGTGACGGCGCTCCGGCAGCTGCCCGATGGCCTCGATGACCCGGCGCAGCAGCATGGGCGCGCCGGAGGTGGCGGTCCGCACCTCCTCGAAGCGCGCCTGCAGCTCCACCCAGAAGGCCTCGCGGGCGGAGCGGTTCGCCAGCAGGGCGCCCATGAACGAGGCCAGATCCTGCAGCGGCACGAACCGGCCGAACGCGAGATCCTCGCCGCGGCGCGCCAGCCCCGGGTCCTCGAACTGCGCCAGCGCCATGAGGTAGCGCCGCTGGAAGGCCGGGTCGCGCTCCGCCTCGTACAGCGCCCGGAAGGAGTCGAACCGGGCGCCGTCGCCGGCGCGAGCCGTCATCACCACCGCCGCCTCGTGCAGGTTGGGCTCGAGCGCGCGGGCGTCGCCCGCGAGGAAGCGGTCGAGCCGGGACACGCCCTCCTCGACCAGCGCCGGCAGCCGGGCGACGAGGCCGAGGGCCCGCACCAGGGCCGCCCGGCGCAGCCGCGCCTCGTCCGGCTCTCCCGGCTGCGCGTTCCAGCCGATCTCCTCGAAGCGCGGGCCGAAGAGCGCCGCCACGAAGGACTGGAACCGCGGCCGGTCGGAGTCGGCGACCAGCCGGTGCTCGACCGCGGCGAGCCGGCCCACCAGCTCGTCGAGCACGGCGTGGTCCTTCTCCGCCCCGAACGCGGTGCAGAGGTCGAGGAAGAGCCCCACCTCCCGCTCGGCGGCCCGCACCAGCGCCCACTCGTCGGCGATGAGCTGGATCCGCTCGGCCGGCGCGAGCCGGTCGAGGTGCTGCCGCAAATCCGCGAGCGCGTCGGGGTGGTAGGCCACCCGGTAGAACCCGGTCGCGCCGCCGTTGGCGCAGACCCAGCGCACCTCGCCCTCCGCCGGCAGGACCACCTCGGCGGCGCGGTCGCGCAGGAGGACCCGGTGCTCCTTCACCCCCGCGCCGTCCTGGAAGCGGAGCACCAGCGGGACGGGCCAGCGCCCCGGCCCGGACTCCCCCGGGGCCGAGAAGAAGCGGCGCTGCTCGAGCTGCAGCCGGCTGCCGCTCCGCCGCACCGAGACGAGCGGGTGGCCCGGCTGGCGGATCCAGTCGTTGGCGAGCTCGAGCACCGGCTGCCTCGAGGACTCGCCGAGCGCGTTCCAGAGGTCGTCGGCGACGGCGTTGGCCCGGCCGTGCTTCCGCATGTAGGCGCGGATCCCCTCGCGGAACGGCTCCTCGCCGAGGTAGCCCTCGATCATGCGGAGCACCGCGCCGCCCTTCTCGTAGGTGATGACGTCGAAGCTCTCGGTGGCCTCGGCGGCGTTCTTCACGACGGAACGGATGGGGTGGGTGGCGCGGAGCGCGTCGAGGTGGAGCGCCGCCGCCTTGGCGGTGTCGAACTCGAGCCAGACCCGCCACCCCGGCATCCAGCCGTCCACCACCTTGAACGCCATCCAGGTGGCGAACGCCTCGTTGAGCCAGAGGTCGTCCCACCACTGCATGGTGACCCAGTTGCCGAACCACATGTGCGCCAGCTCGTGGGTGACCACCTCGGCCACCCGCTTCTTCTGCGCCAGGGACGCGGTGCTCGGGTCGAGCAGCAGCGCCACCTCCCGGAACGTGACCAGGCCCGCGTTCTCCATGGCGCCGGCCTCGAAGTCCGGGACGGCCACCTGGTCGAGCTTGCCAAAGGCGTAGGGCAGGCCGAAGTAGTCCTCGAGCCTCGGCAGCACCTCGACCGCCACCTCCTGGCCGAAGGCGGTGAGCGGGAGCTTCTCGGGGGCCGCCCAGGTGCGCACGGGCACGCCGCGCACGCCGATCGGCTCCGCGCCGGCGAGCCTCCCCACGCACAGGGCGACGAGGTACGACGAGAGCGGCGGGGTCTCGGCGAAGACCACCCGCTTGCGCCCGCCCTCGACCTGCTCCGACTCCACCGGCCCGTTGCCGAGGGCCAGCGCGTCCCGCGGGACCTCGACCGACACCTTCCAGGACGCCTTGAACGCCGGCTCGTCGAAGCAGGGGAAGACCCGCCGAGCGTCGGCCGCCTCGAACTGCGTCACCGCGACCGGCCCCGCGTGATAGAGGCCGCGCAGCCCCTCGCACATCTTTCCGCGCCAGGCGAGCTCAAGGGTGGCCGAACCGGGGGGGATCGGCTCCGGGAAGCGCAGGACGACCGTCTCGCTCGCCTTCGCCGGCTCCGCCCGGCCCTCGAGCGACCCGCCCGCCGCGTGGCACACCGCGCGGGAGATCTCGAGGTCCACCGCGTGCAGGACCACCTCCTGCGCCGGCTCGGAGAGGACCAGCTCGACGCTCTGCCGTCCCGCGAAGGAGCGCCCGTCGAGTTCGATGGAGAGGTGGGCCCGGTACCGGGCGGGGCGGACGGTGGTGGGGAGCCTGAAATCGCGGTCCGAGGTGGGGTGCGCCATGCACCGTCTGTTTACCGGGTTCAGCCGGCGCGCACCACAACGGTGGAGCCCTGCTGCCCCTTGAGGACCTCCACCCGGGCGGGAATGCGCCGCTTCAGCTCCTCGACGTGGGAGATGATGCCCACCATCCGCTTCGAGGCGCGCAGCTCGTCGAGGGCCTGCAGCGCCTGATCCAGCGTCTCCTCGTCGAGCGAGCCGAACCCCTCGTCCACGAAGAGGGCGTCGAGCCGCCGGCCCCCGCTGCGGGCCAGCACGACGTCGGAGAGGCCGAGGGCGAGCGAGAGGCTGGCGAGGAAGGTCTCGCCTCCGGAGAGCGCGCCGACCGACCGATCGGTCCCAGTCCAGCCGTCCTCCACCACCAGTGACAGACCGGCGGCGGCGTTGGACCGCCCCTTGCCTGCGTCGTGGCGGAGCCGGTAGCGCCCGCGGGACATCACCAGCAGCCGGCGGCTGGCGGCCTCCGCCACCTCCTCCATGCGAGCGGCGAGCACGTACCGCTGCAGGCTCAGGTTGAGGCTCTCCTTGCTGTTCACTTTGCCGGCGACCACCTCCACGAGCCGCTGCAGCGTGGCGAGCCGGGCCTCCAGCGCCGCCCGCTCGCGGTCGAGCTCGGCGACCCGCGCGGCGCGCTCCGCCAGCGCCTGCTCCTCGGCCTCGAGCCGGCTGCGGGCCGCCGTCGCCGCCTGGAGGGCCGCCTTGCTCTCCTCGCGCCGCGCCTGCAGCGCCGGCAGGTCCGGCGCGCCCCTCCCGTCGAGCTCGCGCCGCAGGTCGGCCAGGGCCGCCGCCGCCGCCGCGGCCTGCTCCCGCCGCTCGCGGATGGAGCGAGCCAGCCCCTCCCGCTCCGCGGCGCCGAGG
>JAJXVM010000130.1 GCA_021782135.1 Myxococcales bacterium
CCTCGCCGGCGAGCCAGGCCTCCTCCGGGCTCTCACCCGGGAGGCGCCGCACGCCCTCTTCGAGCAGGGCGTCGGCGACCTGGAGGCGGCGGTGAGGCGCCACGGCCGCGCCAGGCTGGTGATCGCCAACCCCCTGGCGGATGACACCACCTCGGCTCCGAAGCCGTCAGCTCCAGTTCCGGCTCCAGTTCCGGCTCCAGTTCCGGCTCCAGTTCCGGCTCCGGCTCCGGCTCCGGCTCCGGCGCTGGCCCGGTCCCCGCCGGCCACGCCTCCCCTCGCTTCGACGCCGAGGGTCTCGATCGTCATCCCGGTGCTCGACAAGGTCGCCTTCACGCGGAACTGCCTGGAGACGCTCGCCGCCAACACGCCGGGCGACCTCTTCGAGGTCATCATCGTGGACAACGGCTCCACCGATGGGACCGCCGAGTTCCTGCGCTCGCTCGAGGGCGGCGTGCGCCTCATCACCAACCCGTCGAACGCCGGGTTCGTGAGGGCGTGCAACCAGGGGGCGCGCGCGGCGCGCGGCGAGAACCTCCTCTTCCTGAACAACGACACGGCCCCGCAGAAGGGGTGGCTCGAAGCACTCCTCGCGCCGCTCTCGTCGGACGCGCGGATCGGCGCCGCCGGATCGCGCCTCGTCTACCCTGACGGCCGCCTCCAGGAAGCGGGGGGCCTCGTCTTCTCCGACGGGAGCGGCTGGAACTTCGGCCGCGGCGACCCGGAACCGTTCAGCGCTCGTTACAATTCGCCCGCCGAGGTGGACTACTGCTCTGGAGCCGCACTCCTCGTCCGCCGCGCGCTCTTCGAGCAGCTCGGCGGATTCGACGACCGTTATGCGCCGGCCTACTACGAGGACACCGACCTCTGCTTCGGGCTCCGATCGATCGGTTACCAGGTCCGCTACTGCCCGGAGTCGGTGGTGGTCCACTTCGAGGGGGTCACGGCGGGGACGAGCACCGGCAGCGGCTTCAAGCAGTACCAGATCGTCAACCGGGAGAAGTTCAAGGAGAAGTGGAGCGAGGCCCTCGCCCACCAGGACGCGCCACCGAGCCTGACGGGGCGAGCGCCGGCCACGGCGGACCGGCGCGCCCGTGGGCTCCGGGATCCGCCAGCGGCCGGACCCGCGCGCGCGCCGCGGGTGGAACCGGTCGGTGGGACCAACGTCCTCGTCATCGATCCTTGCCTGCCCCTCCACGACCAGAGCTCGGGCGGCCTACGCCTGTTCCGCCTGGTGCGGATCCTCCGGGAGGCCGGCAGCGACGTGACCTACGTCGCGCGCAACGGCGAGGGGCAGGAGCGCTACCGGCGGGATCTGGAGGCCATGGGGGTCACCACCTACGCCACCGACCCCGAGAAGATGGCCCAGTGCGGCATCCGCGTGACCGCGCCCCGGATCGACCTCGCGCGCATCCTGTCGGAGCGCCACTTCGACCTGGCCTGGTTCTCCTTCTACTACATCGCCGAGCAATACCTGGCGGAGGTCCGGCGCCTGTCCCCGCGGACCGCCCTCGCGGTCGACACGGTCGACATCCACTTCCTCCGCGAGCTGCGCCAGGCACGGCTCGCCGGCGACGCTGCGGCCGCCGATAAGGCGCTCGCCACCCGGCAGCGCGAGCTGCGCATCTACGGCATGGCGGATCTGGTGGTGACGGTGTCCGAGGCCGACGGCCAGGCGCTGCGAGAGGCGGGGCTCAGTTTCCTGATGGGCGTCGTCCCGAACGTCCACCCGCGGGTCGGGCCGACCGCCTCGTTCCAGGCGCGGCGGGGTCTCGTGTTCGTCGGCGGGTTCAATCATCCACCCAACGTGGACGCCGCGGTCTGGCTCTGCCGGGAGATCCTTCCGCTCGTCCAGGCCCGCCAACCCGGGACCCGCCTCACCCTCGTCGGCGCCGCGCCGCCCCCCGAGGTCACCGCGCTGCGCGGCCGGTACGTCACGGTGACCGGCTGGGTGCCCGACACCGCGCCATTCCTCGACGCCGCGCGAGTGTCGGTGGCGCCGCTTCGCGTTGGGGCTGGGGTGAAGGGAAAGGTGGGCGAGGCCCTCGCCAGGGGGCTCCCGGTCGTGGCCACCTCCATCGCCGCGGAGGGGATGGCGCTCAAGCACGAGGAGCAGGTGCTCCTCGCCGACTCGCCCGAGGCGTTCGCCCGGGAGATCTGCCGCCTCCTCGAAGATCAAAACCTCTGGTCGCACCTGGCGGAACACGGCCGGCGCCACGTGGAGAGCCGCTTCTCCCCGGAGGTCGTGCGGGCGCCGATGAGGGAGATCCTCGCGTGGGCCAGGGCGCGCTCCCGGAGCGTGGCGCCGCACGCAACGTCTCCCTCGCTCGCGTAGACCCCTGGCAGCACTCGCCTCCATCCATCCGATCGAATCGCAGCCGGGCCGCGATCTCACCGCTCGTGCAGGTGCGAGGAGCCGAAGGACAGCGTCCCTCATGCAGGGGCCGCACGCCCGCACCGCGAGTCCTGGCCGTGGCCGTCGGGAGGACGCTCGACGTCAGCGGTGGAGTTCTCCCGCCCGGACCCGACCGCGATCACGTCGGTGTCGACGGGCCTCCGCCGTCGACGGCGCAGGGACGGAGCTGCCCGGGGCCGAGGCAGGGACCCGAGCGAGCCCCGCGGGGGCGGGGCGCGTCCCCCCGGCCAGTGGGCGAGGGAGGGCCCGGGCCCTGCCGGCCTAGGTCGTTGCGGACCTGGCTCCCGCCGCGCCCGGCGCTCCGGCTTCGCATCCGGAGTATGCGAGGTTGACGCTCCGCGCGAGCAGCGCATCGACCGCCGCGCTCGCGGCCTCGACCCCATAGCGGGACTCCACCTCCGCACGCCCCGCCGCTGCGAGCCGCCCCCAGAGATCGCGGTCCCGGTAGAGCCGCTCCACCTGCGTGGCGAACCCTTCCGCGTCATCGGCGACGAGCAAGTGCGTCCCGTCGACGAGTCCCATGCCCTCGGCGCCGATGGTCGTGGTCACCACCGGCAAGCCGCGGGAGAGGGCCTCGCCGACCTTGCCCTTCATGCCCGCTCCGGCGCGCAGCGGTGCGACCGACACCCGGGCGGCGTCGAGGATGGGGCCGGTGGACTGAAGCCAGCCCACCACGCGGTCCAGGGGACCGGCCAAGGACCGTAGCTCCTCCGGCGGCCTGCTGCCGACGACCGCGAGTGGCACCCCCGGGATTCTCGAGCGAACCCGCGGCATGATCTCCGCGAGCAACCAGGCGGCGGCGTCGCGGTTCGGCCGGTGATCGAAGCCCCCCACGAAGACCAGGCCCTCCCGGCCGTCCAGGCCCGGGGTGACACCCGCCGCAGAGTGGATGTTCGGGATCACGGCGGTCGGCGCGGTGAGGCCTGCGGTCCGGAGGATCCGTCCATCGAGCTCGGTCACGACGACGACGACGTCGGAGCGACCGTATATCGCGAGCTCCCGACCGCGGGTTCGGCCCGCGGCCAGGAGCCCCGCCTGATCGCCGGCGAGCTTCGCCACCCGAGCCTCGCGGATGAAGTGAACGTCCACCGTGTCGGAGGCGATGGTGGTCGCAGGCGAGCATCGGCGAATCACCGGGAGGTACGTCTCCGCGGTGGTGTAGAAGGAGAGCCAGGCGAGGTCGAAGCGGCGCTCCTCCAGGAGACGGGGCAGGTCGACTCGCCGGGGGCTCGACCCCGCACCTGCCAGCAGGAGGCCGTCGGCGTCTGCTTCGTACGTCTCGATCCCCGATCGCTCCAATGTCTCCCGGTACGGCTCCTGGTCGGTCCCGTGCCGGGCGATGAAGGTCACCTCGCATCCGCGTCGGCGGAGGATCTTCAGGATCTCGAAGATCCGAAGCGCCCCCGACGAGCGATCATGGGCCGGGAAGTAGAGGTCGACGACGAGGACGCGGGGGACTCGTCGCTGGCCCGGCCGCTCTCCGGGCGGCGCTGACGCTGGTGGAGCCACCGCCGCCGCCCCGGCCGCCGGCCCCTGGCCCGTCAGCCCGCGCGCCCGCCGATCCGCGGTCCCGGGAGCCCGGCCGGTGATGGACGGCGGCGGGTCCTGCCGAGCCAGCTCCGCGGCCCACTTCTCCTTGAATTTCACCTTGTTGATCGGCTGGAACCGCTTGTAGCCGCCCGAGGTGCTCGTCCCCGCCGTCACTCCCTCGAAGTGAACGACGATCGAGGACGGGCAGTAAACGACCTTGAAGCCGCGCGCCCGCACCCCGAAGCAGAGGTCGGTGTCCTCGTAGTAGGCGGGTGCATAGCGGCGATCGAAGCCGCCGAGCGCCTCGAAGAGCTCGCGCCGCACCATGAGCGCCGCGCCGGAGCAGTAATCGACCTCCGCCGGCGCGTTGTAGCGCTCGGCGAAGGGCTCGGGGTCCCCTCGCCCGAAGTTCCAGCCGCTCCCGTCGGAGAAGATCAGGCCCCCCGCCTCCTGGAGCCTGCCGTCGGGGTAGACGAGCCGCGCGCCGGCGGCGCCCACCGACGGGTCCGCCTCGAGCGCCGCGACCAGCGCCTCCAGCCAGCCCGATTGTGGCGCGGTGTCGTTGTTGAGGAAGAGGAGGTACTTGCCCTGGGCCAGCGCAGCGCCCTGGTTGCAGGCCTCGACGAATCCCCTGTTCTCCACGTTGGTGACCACCCGCACGTCGCCCTCGAGGCTGGCCAGGAGCGCGGCCGTCTCGTCGGTGGAGGCGTTGTCGACGAAGATCGCCTCGAACGCCTCCGCCGGGGTGTTGGCCGCGATCTTCTCGATGCAGGCGCGGGTGTAGGCGGCCTTGCCGTGCACGGGGATGATCACCGAGACCTGCCGCGCCGTCCCGCTCGAGGGTGCGGCCACGGAGCGTGACCGCGGCGCGGCCGCGGGATCGCCGGCGTCCTGCGCGGCCTCCCGGGACCCTTCCGCCGCGCGCGCGCGACGGCGGGCGACGATGATGAACTGGAGCGTGGTCGCCTCCTCTTCGAACGCGCGCCGATCTCCACCGAGCCGCGCGACGAGGTCGGCAAAGGGCTCGAGGTCGCGGAAGGAGTCGACGTTGCAGCGCGTCAACTCGCCGATCCGTTCGATCCCTGCGCCGCGCAGGAGGTCGTCTATCCCCAGGCGCGTGAAGAAGCGCAGGTGGGTGCGGTCGAGGACTCCCTCCCGCTGGTACTCCCAGCGCCCATCGCGCAGGAGCGGGAGGAGGACCGAATGGTGGCGGACGTTCGGGATGGAGAGAACGATCCGTCCCTCCTTCGCGAGGAAGGGGAGCAGCCCGCGAAGCGCCGCCTCGGGATCCGGAAGGTGCTCGAGGACATCGGCGCAGACGATCCGGTCGAAGTACCCGGCCGGATAGGGGAGTTCGATGGCGGTGGCCAGGTCGACGAGATGCACGGCGCTGAGACGCTGCCGTGCGAGCTCGAGGGCCTTCACGTTGGCGTCGAGGCCGACGACCTCCGTGGCGCCCGCCGCGAGCATCGCCGCACCCATCGCTCCGGCCGCGCACCCCACGTCGAGGATCCGGGCACCCGTCGGCTCGACCAGCGCGACGACTTCGGGCCGGGCGTGGCCGAAGTAGCCGCTCGGCGGCCCTTCTTTGTCAGCTGTCGACATGCGGTCTCCGAATCCGTCGTGGGCTGGGCAACTGCCGGGCGCGTCACCGACCATGAGCAAGGACGGTGCCGGGCTTGATCGGGCGAGCCCGTGGACGCTGCCGAGCACGCGCCTCGCCGCCCGTCACCCCCCTGACGCCGACTGGGCCGCGGCGCCAAGGCCGTGGCGCGCGGCGATCGCCGACAGGCTGCCGACCGGATCGGGGTGCATCGTGGGGCGCGCGCCTGCCCGTCGACGGCGGTCCTGGCCAGGACACCTGGCGGCACGATCCATGAACTCTCGTCAGCAGCCCACTCCGGGGCGTCACGGAGCGATGTCCGATGATGAAGAAGGTCCTCCTCGTCAATCCGCACGAGACCGAGCAATCGGGCTACACCAATCCCCCCTTGGGCCTTCTCTATCTGGCCGGCACGCTTCTCCGCCATGGCGGCGAGGTGCGCCTCGTCGACGCGTGCGTGAAGGGGCGAGAGGCGGTCGCCGCCGCCCTGGAAGAGTTCCGGCCCGACATCGTCGCCATCACCGCCCTCACGCCGGGGCGGCACAAGGCACTCGATCTCGCCCGCCTCGCCAAGGCCATTCTCCCCGATGCGCTCGTGGTGCTCGGCGGAGCTCACCCGACCATCATGTTCAAGCAGATCCTCGGCCACTACCCCGAGGTGGACGTCGCCGTTCTGGGCGAGGGAGAGCTCACCCTCCTCGAGCTCGCCGAGGGTCGCGACGTCTCGGAGGTGCGTGGGTTGGCATACCGGCGGGAGGGCAAGGTGCAGCGCACCCCGCACCGCCAGAACGCCGCCGACCTCGACGCGCTCGCGCCTCCGGCCTGGCAGCTCGTGGACTTCGCCGACTATCAACCCCGTGGCGCCGGGATCTACCGAGGCATCGACCTGGCCCGGGAACCGCGGGTGTCGGTCATCTACTCCCGCGGATGCACCGGCCACTGCGACTTCTGCTCCACCTGGTGGATCTGGAAGGGATGGCGGCATCGTTCGGCCGCCAACATGGTGGACGAGCTCGAGACCCTCACCCGGCGGCGAGGGGTCCGCCACTTCTGCTTCGCCGACGACGCCTTGACCATCGATCGCCAGGCCACCCTCGACCTGTGCGCCGAGATCCGTCGGCGCGACCTGAACATCGCCTTTCACGCGACCACCCGCACCGACTGCGTGGACGAGGAGGTCCTGGCCGCCCTGGCGGCTGCCGGGTGCTATCAGATCTCCTACGGCGTCGAGTCGGGCTCCCAGCGCCTGCTCCAGCAGATGGGAAAGGAGAACGAGACCGCACAGGCGGAACGGGCCCTCCGCTTGACCCGCGAGGCCGGCATGGCCGCCACCGCGCTCATGATCATCGGCAACGTCGGGGAGACCGAGGAGACGCTCCGCGAGACCATCGAGTTCCTCCAGCGCGCCGACCCGACCGACGTGGGCTGTGTCGGCGGCCTCTGGATCCTCCCGGGCACGAAGCTCTACAGGCAGTGCGTCGAGCAGCGCCTCATCGACGACGACTTCTGGCTCGGGCCGAAGCCCTACGAGATCTACACCCGCGAGTGGTCCGCCGCCGCGCTCGCCCAGATGCAGCACCTGGTCACGAACTTCCGGCGGGTCCAGATCGGTGGCGCGCCCCCCCGCCCTCCCCGCGCGCCCGCGCCGGCACCAACCCGGAGCCTCGCGACCGACGCCACGCAGGCGGCCATCCCTTTGCCCTCCCTCCTCGAGAAGTGGCAGCGGTACGTGCGCGTCGAGGCCAACGAGTACTCGGCCAGGACCGAGTGGACGGATGCCCAGGCCCAGCACGTCGAGCTGATGGCCAAGCTTCCCGCGGGGTGCCGCGATGTGCTCGACCTCGGGTGCGGCGACGGATGGACGACCGACCGGCTCCGTCAGCTCGGAAAGAGGGCGGTCGGGGTCACCGTCACACCGGCCGAGGCGGAGCACGCGCGCACTCGCTACGGCCTACGGCAGGTGGTCTGCGACATGCACGATCTCCAGCTTCCAGATGGCTCATTCGACGCCATCTATGCCCGCGAGAGCTTCGAGCACGCCGTGGCGCCGTTCATCGCGCTCTGCGAGATGAACCGCGTCCTCCGCCCTGGCGGCCACGCTCTCCTGAACGTCCCCTGGGACGACTGGATCCGGGAGGACTCCCACTACTCGGTGCTCTCGCCGGCGCAGATGCGGGAGATGTTCTACAAGTGCCGCTTCGTGGTGGAGGCCGAGGGTCGGACCGCCCTCGGTCACTTCTGGTACCTGGCGCGCAAGGTCGCGGAGATCGGCCAGCGGCATCCCTCGCCGCCGCCGGTCCCCGGGAAGCCATGGATCGAGGGCCGGGTGTTGGAGGGCCCCGCCCCTGCCGATTCGCCGCGAGCGGCCTCCAGCGTCGCGGCTCCGCCGCCGGCGCCCACGCCGGTGACCCCCTCGGCACGGGCGGCGTCGGTCCCTCCGCGCGTCCTGTGCATGATGCGCGTCAAGAACGAGGAGGCCTGGATCGGTCAGGCCCTCGACAAGGCGTCGGCCGCGGTGGATGGATTCGTGATCCTCGACGACGGTTCGACCGATCGGACGGGCGAGATCTGCCGGGCCCACCCCAAGGTGCTCCGGTGCGAGTTCCAGCGCGAGGCCGTCACCGACGAGGCGCGCGACAAGGACCGGCTCCTCCAGTCGGCCCTCGACTTCGACCCGGACTGGATCCTGGCCCTGGACGGGGACGAGCTCCTCGAGGACGCCGGGCCGGCGATCCTCAGGAGGGCCGTCGCCTCCAGCCCTCCCGAGGTGACGAGCTTCTCCATGCGCTTTCTCTACATGTGGGACGCGCACGATCGGCACCGCGTGGACGGGAAGTACCGGCGCCTCGTCCACCCCCGCCTCTTCCGGACCCGCGGGATCGGGATCCCGGCGCGCTCGCTCCGCTTCAAGACCACGGAGCACGGCGCAAACTTCCACTGCGGGAGCGTCCCCGGGAACATGCCGGGCCAGGTGCGCGAGCTCGACCTGATGGTGAAGCACTACGGCTACTTCGAGCGCGAACAGCGCGGCCGGAAGCGGCGCTTCTACGAGGCCAAGGACCCCGGGGCCGCCAAGGCCGGGTACTACGACCACCTCACCGACGAGACGGGGATCCGGCTCGAGCCGTGGGCGGAGCGGCCCCTCCTCGCGCGCGAAGCGCCCACGTCGGCTCCGACCCGGCGCCCCGTCCTTCGGATCAACGCGAGCGCGATCGACGCGAGCGCGCGGTCCCTCCGTGCGGGGGACGACCCGTCCGCGAGGCGAACTGCGCCGACCGCGAAACCGTGACGAACGCACGTGAGGTGACGGCGCGCGCCGGCGGCGGCGGGAGCAGCGTTCGCCGCGCTCCCCCGGTCTAGCGATCGGTCTGCCGGCGAACCGCCCCCCGCCCCGCCACCCAGCCGGTGAGGATCGCCACCCCGAGCCCCGTCCCGTCGGCGGCGAGGTCGTGGCCGCCCACCACCGCCCCGGCCGCGAAGAGCCGCGCGTCGAC